>JBEPVC010000051.1:0-10204 GCA_041691235.1 Chitinophagaceae bacterium | reverse complement strand
GGATTTAAATACCAAACTTTCACCCATACCGGGTGATCATGTATTTGTATCTGGAAAAGCATTCCCGTGTCTTCGAGAAAATTATATATTTTTTCAATCCATACAACTTTTAAAGTTTGATCAGGATTTCTTGCCTGGTCATAATAACCTTCTTTCCATAAAATACCTATTCCTACTAAATTTTGTTTTAATTCATACGCACTTCTTAAATGAGAACCTGATAAGAAACCAAGTCCACCGCTATAAATTTTTAATGGCTGATGAATGGCAAACTCCATAGAGAAGTAAGCAATTTTTTTAGAATATCTTTCTTCGGTTTCATAGGGAACGCTGTAATTTTTAAAGCTCATAGTCAGGTAAGAAAAATTTAATAAGTGCGCAATATAAAAGTAAAAATTTACAATTCGGGCTTTTGAAATAAATTAATGTGTCTTAGTTACACATTTTATTAACATTCAAATATCTATAAATTATTTTGATTGCATTTGAATCAAACATCTTCCGGGTTTCATTGTTAACGCAATGAAGGCATTTTTATTTTAAACTCGCGCTGCTGTTTAATATTTTTAAAATAACCTTATCTCACTTGATCAGTATATGATGCATTACACATTTTTCAAAAAAACTTATTTGCACAAAAAATATTTTTCCGCTCTACTGTACATTCAGAAAAAAATTTTTAGATTTGTCTAAAATTATTTTAAATGTCAGTTAAATTTTCAGAGAGCGAAGAAAATTATATTAAAAGCATTTATACATTACAAGGCAAAACAGAAAAAGTAAATACCAATTCATTAGCAGATCATTTAAACACCCGGGCCGCATCGGTTACTGATATGCTCAAAAAATTAAAAACCAAAAAGCTGCTGGAGTATAAAAAGTACTATGGCTTTCGGCTGAATGATTCAGGAAAGAAGGAAGCCCTAAGAATAATCAGGAGGCACCGGCTTTGGGAATTTTTTTTAGTAACCAAGCTTGGGATGGATTGGGACAAAGTACATGCTATTGCAGAAGAGCTTGAACACGTAAGTAGCAATGACCTTATAAAGCGGCTTGATAATTATTTAGGTCAACCCAAAACAGATCCGCATGGAGATCCAATACCAGACGACAACGGCATAATGCCTGTATTGAAACAAGTTCCTTTAAACGAGCTGCCACTTAAAAAAAGCAGCATTGTAAGCTCTGTCAGCAGTCAAACAAATCAAATGATGGAAATGCTGAATCACTATGGAATTGGTATAGGCTCTCAAATTAAAGTATTAAAGACATTCGATTTTGATGGATCGCTTCAAATTAAAATTTCCAGGCAACCTGCATGCGTTATAAGCGGGCTTGCTGCAAAAAATATTTTTGTTTATGATGATAACTAAAAAAGATAGCGACAATTCATTAAGTGACGTGCACAGTAGCATTGACACTAAAATGAAAAAAGGATGGAAAACGATTTTTTCTTTTTTAGGGCCGGCATATCTTATAAGTGTCGGCTATATGGATCCCGGCAACTGGGCCACTGATCTGCAGGGGGGAAGTAAATTCGGCTACAGTCTTATATGGGTGCTGCTTATGAGTAATCTTATGGCACTGCTACTGCAAGGTTTATCAGCAAGGCTTGGAATTGTAAGAGGCCGGGATCTTGCGCAGGCTAACAGGGAGGCATACCCTAAATTTATCAATATCATTTTGTATGTGCTTGCTGAAATTGCCATTGCCGCATGCGATCTTGCAGAAGTGCTGGGAATGGCAATAGGCATTCAATTGCTTACCGGCATTCCGCTTATTTGGGGTGTTTGTATTACAGTACTTGATACTTTTTTACTACTCTACCTGCAAAAGTTGGGCATGCGCAAAATGGAAGCATTCATCATTACGCTGGTGGGAATAATAGCTGTTGCATTTCTTATACAAATTATTTTAGCAAAGCCACAATTGAGTGAAATAGTTACCGGGCTTGTGCCAACAATTCGAAATAACGAGGCATTGTACATTGCAATCGGCATTATCGGCGCAACAGTGATGCCCCACAATCTCTATTTACATTCAGCGCTTGTGCAAACAAGAAAAATTGAACGCACAGAGCGAGGCATTAAGCAGGCAATTAAATTTAACCGGATTGATAGCGCTGTTGCATTGAATATTGCTTTTTTAGTGAATGCTGCTATTCTTATTTTAGCTGCAACGGTTTTCTTTAAAACAGGAAATTCGCAGGTTGCCGAAATAAAAGAAGCTCACAGATTATTGCCAAGTTTTTTAGGAAATCTTGCCCCGTTATTATTTGCAGTGGCATTGATTGCAGCAGGACAAAGCTCAACGATAACGGGCACTTTAGCAGGACAAATTGTTATGGAAGGTTATTTACAATTAAGGATAAATCCGTTGGTAAGAAGATTAATAACAAGATTGCTGGCTATAATTCCGGCAGTAATTGTTATACTTATTTATGGCGACAACCAGGTGGATTCCTTGCTAATTTTAAGCCAGGTAATTTTAAGCCTTCAGTTAGGATTTGCAATTATACCCTTAATACATTTTGTAAGTGATAAATCTAAAATGGGAAAGTTTGCCATTAAGCCATTTACAAAAATTCTTGCGTGGCTGGTAGCTATTGTTCTGGTCTATCTCAATTTTAAAATGCTTATAAGCCAGGTGTGGCCAATATTTGAAGGAAACAATTTTGTAGAAAAAATCATTATTGTTTTAAGCGGTTTATTTTTTACAGGTTTGCTGATTTATATTATTGCAGAGCCTACTATTACCAAAAGAAAATTATATGCCTCAATTAAAATACATCCTGAAATGGAAAAAATTATTTTAGATATTCCGCAGTACCAAAAAATTGCAGTGGCGCTTGATTTCTCTGAAAATGATAAAAAATTAATCAGCTACGCGATAGGACAAGGGAATCCAAACACAGAATATATTTTGCTGCACGTTGTTGAAAGTGCGTCTGCAAAAATGTGGGGAAACAAGAGTTACGATTATGAAACAAGAAAAGATACAAAGCAATTAGAAACTTATGCAGATCAATTGAAGACTGCGGGCTTTAATGCTACAAGCCTTCTTGGGTTTAAAAACAGATCAAAAGAAATTGTACGCCTTGTAAAAGAATGCAATGCAGACATGCTTGTGGTGGGCGCTCACGGCCACTCAGGTATTAAAGATTTAATTTACGGTGAAACGGTAAATTCAGTTCGGCACGAATTAAAAATTCCGATATTAATGGTAAGCCTGAGGGAAGAAACGTAATAACAATTTCCTGGTATTTTTTAATTTGCTCACAGCGTAGACGCAGTTTCTTTAAGTTTTATAATTTCTGTAGCTATCTTTTCGTTCCATTCATTTTGCTTATCCACATTTATGCTATGCATAGTCTCTTTATCATACTGTTCCTGCAAATCTTCATTTTCTTTATATACTTTATCAAAAATAGAAGCAACTAACTTATTGTAATTGTCTTTTGTAAAGTGAGCTTTCCTAAGCCCGGCAATAAATTTTTCAGAACCGATTTTCGTAATATCAAAATGATGCTGTTCATGCAGCAAATGATATTCGGAATTTATTTCAGGTTTTCTCCAGGAATCATTTTTCGTAAAAAAGGTAAAGACTCCTATGTTTAAATAAATATTAGTTCCATCAAAATTCATCTGCGAATCAAATGCAAACCCCGAAGCAGTTACCGCGCCGCCAAAAAAATTCTCATCAGGCTTGCCTTTAAAGTCTTTCCAGGTGAGGCTTCGGTTAAAGTCGTAATAAATAGTATCATTTGAAGGAGCAGCCTTTTTATTTTCTTCAAAAACATTTACAATTATTTTTTGAGAGAATGACGGAATGATAAAACCAAAAGAAAATAAAAAAAACAAACAAGATTTATGGAGCATCAGATATAATTGAATACAAAAATGCCAATAGCAAATCAAATAAAAAGTTAAGATTGATTTACTTTTTTACAAACGCATGAACGCTGTTTACTATTGCTCTAATGTCTTGTTTATTCATGCATTTGAAATGCCCTAGCGGGCATTTGTCGTACCCTATTTTGCTGCATGGCCTGCACCAGAGTTTATTAACCTGGAATGATTCGTAACCGGTTTGGTAAGGATACATTCCAAAAGAAGGAACCGTATTACCCCAAACACTGAGAATATTTTTTTTAAATGCAGCTGCAATATGCATCAGTCCTGTATCGTGGCTTATTACCAACGTTGAGCGGCGCAATAAATCTGCGGATTCGTTTAATGAAAATTTTCCGCAGGCGTTATAAATTTTTACCGGATCTATTCCTGAAATTTCAAGACCATTATAAAAATCTTCATTTCCTCCAAGCAATATTATTGGATAGTCAATTGCTGCGCATAACTCCTTTAATTTTTCAACAGGCAATTTTTTTGTAAAATGCGCAGCGCCAATAGCAATTGCAATAAATCCCTGCGAATGAGAAAAAGGAATATCAGAATCTTTCACAACATCTTTTTCAGGTACAAAAAAATCAAGGCCTAACCCGTCGTTTACAACATCAAGGCTTGCAACAGTTTCCAAATACCTGTCGACGATATGCTTCTGCGGCATCAGGTTGATCTTAAAATTTGTATAAACCCATTTCTCAACATTTAATTTATTGAAAGAATGAAACGGAATCTTTTTTAATGATTGCTTTATTTTGAGAGTTCTCAGGTTATGATGCAGATCAATTATCTGATCATATTTTTCGTTTTGTATAGAAGCAATTGTTTCATTCAGATCGTTTGCCAGTGTATGTACCTTGCTTAGATAAGGATTGCTTTCAACAATACCAGCAAAATTTCTCTTTGTAAGAAAATGGATTTCTGAACCAATATATTTTTTTTTTAAACATCGTATAACCGGTGTAGTTAGTACTATATCTCCTATTGAAGAAAAACGGATAACCAGGAATTTCATTTTGAAATAAGCTAAAAAATTACACTAATTATATTTCGACATAATCAAGTTCTTTGTGATAAGTTTCTTCAGACAGAAATACGGAAGCAATACCAATAACAAGCACAATGATGCCCGTTATCCACCCTGCACTAAGATAATTGCCTGTTTGTATCTGTAGCCACGCAAACAATAACGATATAAGGTTTAAAGACCCACGCACCATGTTTGGCACAGTAGTAGCAACGGTCGCACGCAAGTTAGTTCCAAACTGTTCAGCAGCCATCGTTACAAATATTGCCCAGAAGCCAGTGCCGAAACCAAGTAACGCACTTGCGAAGTACAATTGAGATACATCTGCATTTTGAAGATTAAAAAACCAAAGTATACCGATTGCTGTTATTAAATAAAAAATATACAAAGCTTGTTTGCGGCTTTTTAGCCATTTACTTACAAAGCCAACTAAAACATCTCCGATGGAAATTGCTACGTAAGCAAACATTACGCTTTTACCAGGATCTATTGCACCCCTTATATTCATCTTACTTCCAAACTCTTTTGAAAAAGTTATCAATATACCTATTACATACCAGGTAGGAAGCCCGATTAAAATTGCAGTAATGTATTTCTTAAATCTAATGCGGCTTGTAAAAAGCATAAAGAAATTCCCCCTGGACACGTTGCTTTTTTTAATGCTTTTAAACATACCTGACTCAAGTACATTAACACGCAATAATAAAAGCAAAAAACCAAGCGCTCCTCCAATAAAATAGCAGGTTCTCCATTCAAAATTTTCCTTTATAAAAAAAGCAACCACTGCGCCTGTTAAGCCTATGCCTGCTACAAACGATGTCGCAATACCTCGTTTTTCTTTTGGCAATAACTCTGTTACTAAAGTTATACCTGCGCCAAGTTCGCCGGCAAGGCCAATTCCTGAGATAAATCTTACAAATGCATATTGATTTACATTTTGCACAAATCCGTTTGCAATATTACCTAGCGAATAAAGTATGATAGAGGCAAATAAAACTTTAAGTCTTCCTTTTTTATCACCGAGCACACCCCACAAAATGCCGCCAATTAATAAACCGAGCATTTGTATATTAATAATGAACAAACCATCCTTTGCGATTTGATCATCATTTAAGCCAAATGATCTTAAAGAAGGAATACGAATGATGCTGAACAAAAGCAAATCATATATGTCAACAAAATACCCAAGTGCTGCAACAATTACCGGAAGTGAAAAAATTGCAATTGATTTTTGATTCATATAAAAAGAAGAGCTATTTAATTAACTACTTTTTTTAATCTTCAATAATTTCCATATTACAGGAAATGTTGTAATAATTACAATGCCTATTACAATAACTTCCAGGTGTTCTGTCAAATCAAAATGAAATTCTTTCAAGATGAGCTTTTGCAAAAAATGCCCTGCCAGCAACATGCTTACAACCCATAAAATGCAACCAAGGATATTATAATAGGTAAATTTCTTTTTATCCATTTTTACAATGCCTGCAACTATTGGCGCAAAGGTGCGGACAAACGGAACAAATCTTGCAATGATGATAGCACCGCCTCCATTTTTTTCATAAAAATCATGCGCCTGTAAAAGGTATTTTTTCTTGAAGAAGAATGTATCTTTTCGTTCAAATAAAAAAGGGCCGCTTTTCCAGCCAAACCAATATCCTACAAAGTTTCCTAAGATGCCAGCTATTGAAATTATGATCCATAAAATGGCTAAATCTGCCCATTGATTATTGGTTTCAAATAATGCGGATGATACAATACCAGGACCTTTGGGAGTAGTTGAACTAAAAATTCCTGTAACAAAAAGCAATGCATCACCAGGTAAAAAAAATCCTGCAAACAGACCGGTTTCAGCGAACACAATAAATATGATCATCCATAAACCCCCATGATCAATATAAAACTGAGGATTAAGTAATTCTTTAATATCAATTCCTAAAATGTATAATAATTCCACTGTAATAATTTAAAATTTAATTGGCAAGTTCACCTTCCCATTTGCTTACTGCTGATGTTGCCAATGCATTTCCTAATACATTAGTCATGGTTCTGAACATATCGCAAAAATGATCTATTGGCAATATCAAAGCTATTCCTTCCGGCGGAATATTAAACATGCTGCAGGTAGCCAACACAACTACCAATGAAGCGCGTGGTACTCCTGCTATTCCTTTACTCGTAAGCATCAATACAAGCAACATGGTAATTTGTGTTCCTACATCCATGTGAATATTGTAAGCCTGCGCTATAGCTACGCTTGCAAATGTCATATACATCATAGCTCCATCAAGATTGAAGCTGTAGCCAAGTGGTAATGTAAACGCAACAATTTTTTCAGAGCATCCAAAGCGTTCAAGCTCCTCCGTTAGTTTCGGGAAAACCGCTTCGCTGCTGGTTGTACTGAAAGCAATTAAAAGCGGTTGTGCAATTCTTTTTAATAATTCGGGAACACGGCCTTTTAAAATTAAATATCCTACAGAAAGCATGACAAGCCAAAGTATAAAAATACCAATTATGAAAAACAAAAGGTATTGCCCATAGAAACTAAAAATTTCCAACCCTTTAGTAGCAATAACAGCAGTAATAGCACCAAACACACCTAACGGCGCAAACTTCATTACATAATCAACCATTTTTAAAATGATGTGCGAAACGCCTTCCAATGCTTTTATTACAGGCTTCGCATAATCACCAATGGCAGTTGCAGCCACACCAAAAAAAACACTGAATATAACTATCTGCAAAATTTCATTGGAGGCCATTGATTCAAAAACACTTTTTGGAAAAACATGCTCTATGAAATTTGCAAGTGAGAACTGGCGTGTGTTTGTTATTAAATCCTTTGCACCGTTAACATCAGCACTTTTGAGATTTATTCCTTCACCGGGCTTAAAAAAATTAACGAGCACAAGGCCAATTATTAAACTTATTAAAGAAGCGCAAATGAACCAAAGCAATGCTTTACCTCCAATACGGCCAACTGTTTTTAGATCGCCAAGCTTTGCAATGCCTACAACCAATGTTGAAAAAACAAGCGGCGCAATAATCATTTGCACCAAACGCAAAAATATTGTTGTCAATAATTTTATATTGTCAGAAAATGAAGTTATAAATGAAGGAGATGATTTTTCATGAACAATATACCCGAGCAAAACACCGACGATCATGGCTATTAAAATATAAATCGTAAGCTTATTTTTATTTTTAGAAACGGGCTGTATATAACTCATATTAGTTTTGCAATATAATATTTATAATGAGTTATCAATGTTTACTGATTAAAATTTCTATTTCGCTTTTATGTTTTAAAAATTAAATTCCTTACTTTTCCATTCTATTGATAACCAAAACGTATTCATTTAATTAATATGAGTTTATTTATAACCAAGCCCATGAGCAGCCTTATGGCTGAAGCAAGCGATAAAGGAAATACATTAAAGCGAACATTAGGCCCCGGAAATTTAATCGCTTTGGGAATTGGCGCTATCATTGGTGCTGGTCTTTTTGTAAGAACTGCTGCTGCTGCTGCTCAGAATGCAGGACCTTCCGTTACTATTGGTTTTATAATTGCGTCCATTGGATGTGCATTTGCGGGTTTATGTTATGCTGAATTTGCCTCAATGATACCTATTGCCGGAAGCGCTTATACCTATTCTTATGCTACGATGGGAGAATTTATTGCATGGATTATCGGTTGGGATTTAGTGCTGGAATATGGGGTAGGTGCAGCAACTGTTGCCATTGCATGGAGTGAATATTTTAACAAGCTTCTTGAAATTTTTGGATTGAATGTTCCATATCAATGGTGCCACTCCCCTTTTGAAATTTCTACCACCGGAATACATGGCATTATGAATATTCCTGCATTATTTATCATTGTGGTACTTACGCTTTTGCTTATAAGAGGCATGCAGGAATCGGCTTTGGTAAATGCAATAATTGTTATTTTAAAAGTTGCTATAGTTATAGTTGTAATAGCAATGGGATGGCAATATATAAGGCCTGAAAATCATACCCCATTCATTCCTGAACCAAGCACCTTTACCGATCAGCAAGGTATTGCACATCATTATGGCGGTATCCTCGGTATATTAGGAGCGGCGGGCGTCGTCTTTTTTGCATTCATTGGCTTTGATGCTGTATCAACTGCTGCGCAGGAAACAAAAAATCCTAAAAGAGATATGCCTATTGGGATTTTAGGATCACTGGTAATTTGTACAATACTTTATATTCTTTTTTCTTATGTTCTTACAGGTATCGCTTCAGTAAATGATTTCAGAACACAGGGTAAGGAGGCATCTGTAGTATATGCTATTGAGCACATGAG
This sequence comes from Chitinophagaceae bacterium, assembly GCA_041691235.1. Taxonomy (GTDB): domain Bacteria; phylum Bacteroidota; class Bacteroidia; order Chitinophagales; family Chitinophagaceae; genus Ginsengibacter. The sequence goes on along the minus strand of JBEPVC010000051.1, from coordinate 948 downwards.
CGGGTCTATGGTTGGCGGTGTTTGGGTACCGACTTTTAAATGGTTAAGTAATTTAGTAACAGTAGCTATTCTTGCCGGATTCTCCTCTGTAATTCTTGTAATGCTTATGGGGCAGTCAAGAGTATTTTATTCAATGAGTAAAGACGGATTAGTGCCAAAAGTTTTTTCTAAAATACATCCTAAGTTTAAAACACCTTATAAATCTAACCTGATATTTTTATTGTTTGTAGGATGCTTTGCATCATTCATCCCGGGCGATATTGTTGGTGATATGACGAGTATAGGAACCTTATTTGCATTTATTCTTGTATGTGCGGGTGTATGGATCATGCGAAGAAAGCATCCTGAAATTAAAAGGGGGTTCAGAGTTCCTGCTGTAGGATTGGTTGCTATTTTAGGAATTGTTGTATGTGGCGCAATGATCTTTGGATTAGGATGGACTAATTGGGCACGGCTGATTGTGTGGCTGCTGATAGGATTTATTGTTTATTTCGGTTACAGCCGTTATAACAGTAGATTAAGAAATCCTGGTAAATATCCACCTGACGGGCCGCACGAAATTCCGGAAGAGATGCCGCCATTGATATAAAATATTTATTACAATAAATTAAAAACCGCCTCAAAAATTGAAGCGGTTTTTTTCTGCCTGCAAAATGAGATTGAAAAAAGATTGCCAAATAGTAAACTAACAGGTAAGCATATACGATTTTTATTTACAGAAGATTTTAAGAAAATATTTTAATCCAAAAAACAATTTGTTCTTAAGACATACTTAGTGCCAGAAGTAACAATCAGCGCTTCATGGTTGAGCTGCTGTTCAAACAACAGTGCATTGCCGCTTTTAGGATTTACTTTTAAATTGTATTTCTCAAAATAAGTTTCACCGCCTTTGCAATTATCTGAGAGATACAGAACCAATGTCAGTTTTGAATATCTTCCGTCAAGGCC
>JBEPVC010000050.1:0-10267 GCA_041691235.1 Chitinophagaceae bacterium | reverse complement strand
CGGATAAAAATCCACCCCTGTTATAATCCAATATCCTATGAAAAACCGAGTTTAAGCTTTTTCAAGCTTGTAATATTTTTATTATGGCTTTCACCATGATGATTTAAAAGTCAATTTAAACTGGCTAAAGTTTTCAGTTTTATAAGCCCCTTCTCCAAAATATTTTAAAATAGGCTCAAGTTCTTTCGGCTCCATAAATCCTGAAATTGCAATGGGGTCTGAGTGTTCATCAGGCACGATAACTGTTGTTGGAAATCCCGGCTCTCCTGATGTTACATACAAAGCAAAATCATTAACCTTGTAACTATCATTGTAATTGTATTCTTTATTTTTCCATTGCACTATGTCCTTTGATTCTGCATCCAGTTTTACGGGATAAAAATGATCGCTGATATAAGAAATCACCTTTGAGTTAGTATAGGTTTTTTTATCCATAACCTTACACCAGTAACACCAATTGGTGTATAAATCGATAAGAACAGGTTTCGGATCTGATTGCAATTTTCCATTTAGCTCCTCCATTTTCAACCAATCTACTTTATCATGTACAGTTGAAGTAACTTTGGCAGAAGATAAAATAATAAGGCATATAGCCAAAACAAAAGTCATTCTTTTTGCCATAGCGTATAAACGTACGTTATTTGTTTTTATTGGGTTTCATTAAAAATATTTTGTTAAGTTCAATCTGATTTCAATCATAAAATTTTTCACTAACCAATATTCAACTATGCGTAAAATTGTTGTTGCAATAACGGGTGCCAGCGGTTCCATCTATGCAAAAATCCTTTTGAACAAGCTTCAATCTGTCAAGGATCAATGGTCTGAACTCGGCATTGTTATCACGGATAACGCAAAACTTGTTTGGAAAACTGAATTGGAAAACGAAGAATATAGTTCCTATAATGCAAAATATTTTTCAAAAAATGACTTCATGGCCCCCTTTGCGTCGGGCTCCGGCAATTATGATACTATGATAATTATTCCATGCAGCGTGGGAACCCTGGGACGAATAGCATCGGGAATTTCAGATGACTTAATTTCAAGATCGGCTGACGTAGTATTGAAAGAGAGACGACGCCTTATTTGTGTTGTAAGGGAAACGCCGTATAACCTGGTTCACATACGCAACATGGAAACTATAACAATTGCCGGCGGCATAATTTGTCCAGCGACTCCATCTTTTTACAGTAAGCCGCAAACCCTTGATGAAGTTGCTTCCACTGTTGTTGATCGCGTGCTGGATCTTGCTGGTTTTAAAATTCAAACTTTTCGCTGGGGCAAATAAAAAAAGCGCTCCAAAACTTTTATAATTTTTTTCTACCTGAGATCAATTACTTCTGCCTTTGGATATTTTTTAGGATCAAAAACAAATAATTCTTCCGGAATGTTGGTGTTTGTCTTCATGCTTGTAACCTTGTATGTATATCGATCTCCCGTTTTCTGAAATATTTTTGTACTAATTATTGATTGGCTGCTTTTATCAATATCCACAATCACTTTAAAAAAAGTTTTTGTTTTATCTAAAGGAGTCAATTCAATTTCCTGTAAAGTTTTTTTGCCATCTTTTGTCTCCCCGTTCAACTTATATAAAAAATCTTTATCGTAAAAATTAGTAAACATTTTTTGAGGAGTAATTGAATTGGCCGAAGCATCAAATTTAGTAAGCTGCACTTCATTGGCAGATTTATCATAAGTCCAAATATTATTCCCGTCACTATAAATTTCCTGTCCTGCTGCACTAATCCTGTATTTTGATCCCTTCATATTTACTACACCCGTTTTTGTACCTAGCACCTTCCCCGAAGAATTTTCGATTTTAAGCGAAAAGCCTGCAACTATAGATTTGTATGTTTTAAATTTCGCACTTACATTATCTAAAATCTTTTTGGCATCGGGATCGCTTTTCCCCATGTCCGAAGAAGATTGAGAAAATGCTGAAAGACTTGCAAATAAAAATACAGCTGGTAGAAGTTTTTTCATCATAGTTGTTCAATTTAAAAGCTAAGGGCAGCAAATATACATTATAGACACATATTGATTGTTGACAGTTTAACAAAAGGAGGGACTAAAAACTGTTAATGTTATAGTAATTCTGATTCTGTATTTAATGCAAATGATAATTTAATTGCTCATTTGCCCCTGCATTTTTATTTCATCTATCAATTTATTGGCTTCGTTGAAATCTTTTGCTGCTTTAATAAATTGAATAAATATCGGTTGTGGCTTTTCAACCGTACTTTTCAATTCAGGATGATACTGCACGCCAATAAAAAAAGGGTGATTATTAAGTTCCAGTATTTCAACAAGTCCTGTTTGAGGATTTATGCCGCTCGCAATCATTCCCGCTTCTTCAAAACGGCTTAAGTATTTATTATTGAATTCCCAGCGATGGCGATGACGTTCGGTAATTTCTCTAGCCCCATAAATTTGATATGCCAATGTATTATCTTTTAAAACACATGGATAAGAACCAAGTCGCATTGTACCACCTTTCATGGTAATTTCTTTTTGTTCTTCCATCATATCTATTACAGGGTTCGGAGTGTCAGGCTGCATCTCGGTAGAATCTGCATCTCTTATATTTAATACATCTCTCGCAAATTCGATGGCAGCCATTTGCATACCAAGGCAAATTCCAAAGAATGGAAGGTTATTCTCGCGTGCATATTTCACCGCGATAATTTTCCCTTCTACTCCCCTGAAGCCAAACCCGGGTGCAACAAGAAGGCCGTCGAGACCATTTAATTTTTCGGCTACGTTTTCATCTGTTATATATTCGCTATGCACATTTACAACCTGCACTTTACAATCGTTCATCGCCCCTGCGTGTATAAACGATTCCAAAATAGATTTGTAGGCATCCTGCAACTCGATATATTTTCCGATGAGGCCAATAGTAACTTTATGTCTTGGATGTTTTAGTTTCTCAAGAAAATCTTTCCATTTTCCGAGTTCAGGCTCATTGTAATTGGTAATATTTAATTTTTTCAAAACTATAAGATCAAGCTTTTCGCGAAGCATTGCAATGGGCACTTCATAAATAGTTGATGCATCTGCAGCCTCAATTACAGCATTTTCTTTTACGTTACAAAAAAGTGCAATTTTTCTTTTGAGATCATCTCCAAGTGGCCTTTCTGTTCTGCAAACAAGTATATCAGGATGCACTCCATTTTCGCTCATTAGCTTTACACTATGCTGTGTGGGCTTTGTTTTCAGCTCCTTTGCAGCTTTCAGGTAAGGAATCAAGGTTAGATGAACAACAATACAATCTTCCTCAGGCATCTCCCATTGCAACTGGCGCACAGCTTCAATAAATGGAAGGCTTTCGATGTCACCGACTGTTCCGCCGATTTCAGTAATAATAATATCATATTCTTTTTTTTCTCCGAGAAGAAGCATTCTGCGTTTAATCTCGTCCGTTATATGTGGCACTACCTGCACTGTTTTGCCAAGATAATCTCCTTCTCTTTCTTTATTTATAACAGTTTGATAAATACGCCCGGTAGTAACGTTATTTGCCTGGGATGTATAAATATTCAAAAATCTTTCATAATGGCCAAGATCAAGATCGGTTTCAGCTCCATCTTCGGTTACATAACATTCGCCATGTTCATAAGGATTAAGCGTGCCGGGATCTACATTAATATATGGATCAAATTTTTGTATAGTAACTTTTAAACCCCTCGCCTGCAAAAGTTTTGCAAGAGATGCGGCAATAATTCCTTTGCCTAATGAAGAGGTAACACCACCTGTTACAAAAATGTACTTGGCCATTATCAATTAATTTTTCAAAATTATTTTTCATTCAAAACAAATAATATCGCAAACAGCCAATAACTGAATGCAGCAAAAATTATTCTGGAATTGAATGCCTTTTTTAAAATGACCAGCGGAAGAGAATTGAAATTGTATAATCCGAGAGGTCATGCAAACATACGGCTAATATTTGTTGGCAAAAAGTAAAGATTGGAATTTGTGGAAAAAAGTGTATAAATCATTTAAATTCAGCCAAAAAACATTTTTTACAATTGGAATTAAATACAATTTTTTACTAATTATATAAACTGTTATACGTATTCATTTTTATAACAAAAATTTCTCGCTATAAAAAGTAATTGCATTATAATATCCTAACAAAGCAACAGATTGAATTGCTGAACATAGTTATCTTTAGCTTAACATACAACTATGAACCGTATCGATCGTTTAGCCGCTATTGTTATACAGCTACAATCAAGGCGATTGGTAAAGGCCCGGGATATTGCGGACAAGTTTTCAATTAGCCTTCGTACCGTGTACCGTGATGTACATGCATTGGAAGAAGCAGGTGTGCCGGTAATAGGTGAAGCAGGAATTGGCTACAGCTTAATGGAAGGTTATAAACTTCCTCCGGTGATGTTCAGCAAAGACGAGGCTTCCTCATTGTTGACTGCTGCAAAGCTTATGCAATCAATGAGCGATGAAAATTCATTAAAACATTATACCTCTGCGCTGGATAAAATAAAAGCGGTATTGCGCCTTGCAGAAAAAGATCATATTGAGGAGATCGACGAGCATATAGCTGTGGTGTCACACCCTGCTTTTGTTCATGAAAAACCTTCGGAGTTATACCTGCAAAGTATATTGAAAGCAATTGCTTCATCAACTGTTGTTGATATTGACTACAACTCTATTGAAAAAAATGAATTGCTCAGGCGAAAGGTAGAACCTGTGGGTATTTATTACAAGGGTAGCCTTTGGTATCTTATTGCATATTGTCAGTTAAGAAAAGACTATCGAAATTTTCGAACAGATAAGATTAGCCGGTTAATATTAACTGAAGAAAAAATGACCCAGTTGCACCCGCCTCTTCAAAGTTTCATTAATCACATAGCTGAAAAAAAGGATTTGCAAAAAGTGGTTATTGATGTGCCGAAAAATATTATAAAATATTTTGGAGAGCAGAAATATTATAATGGGTTTATAAAAGAAGAGTATATAAAAAATAGTGTACGCATGACATTTTTGACGGGATCATTGACAGGCTTTGCACGATGGTTTATGTTATTTGGAGACAAAGCAAAAATTGTTGAGCCCTTTGAGCTGAATAATATGGTTATAGAAATTGCAGAAAATATTTTGAAAAAAATTGAACAGAGTCAAATCCTGCTGACATAGGGTTGTCACTGTTGTGTTGTTATTTTGTATAAATAAATTATAAACATTATGACATTCATTGAATTTTTTACAAAGCAATTTGTTGATGAAGGCGCCACCACCCGCAAAATGCTTTCGATAGTACCGGACGATAAGTTTGATTATAAACCGCATCCGAAGAGCATGGATACAAAGCGTCTTGCGTCTCATATTGCAGATTTACCAGGTTGGATACATATGACTTTTACTACTGATGAAATTGATTTTGCCAAGCCTTATGAACAGCCGCAAATCAATAACAATGCAGAGCTTATGGCTTATTTCGAAAAACGTTATGACGACGGGTTATCATCTCTTGTGCCCGAAAATGAGGCTGTACTAAATAAACCGTGGACGCTCAGAAATGGTGACAAAATCTATAGCTCCGATCCGAAGATTGATATTATTAGAATGTCATTCAGCCAGCAAATACACCACCGTGCACAGTTAGGCGTTTACCTGAGATTATTAAACATCCCTATTCCGGGTAGCTATGGACCGAGCGCTGATGAGAATACATTTTAGGGACAAATGATGTATAGTAGAAGTAAAATATGATATGCAATTAATCTTTTAAAAAAAGAGAATGATTAATTCAACGTCATATTTTTTGTGTAGATATCAAGACAGGTTTGTGAACAAAAAGAAATATTTTTTTCGGTGAAGTAATAAACTGAGTTTTCTTTTTTATTGATAAGCATTCTACAAACGGGATCAATATCAACAGGTCTTGAATTTTCATTTCTTAATTCAAACATATTTACTTCAGCACTTATATTTTTTAAGCTGTGCTTTCCTTTCGAAAGAAAGGTAAACGTAGTTTTACCAGGAAGCGCTTTTACAAATTCTTCAGAACACCAAAATGTTCCCGGGTTTGCTTTGCTTACAATGCGTGCTGTTATATTGATTGTGCTGCCAAAATAATTATTGTTTCGCTCTAATATTTTTCCATAATGCAGCCCACCATGAACTTGTAAAAAATTGTTTTCATTACAAGTTTTTTTCAATATCATTTCAGCGGTAGCGAGGAGATCATTGACGGAAGAGGAAACAATCATAACCTCATCGCCTGTTCTTTCGTGGAAATGGCAATCTCCTTCCAGGCATTCTTTTATTATCTCAACATATTTGTCAATCAAATCCGCAGCAACTGAAGATCCATGTGTTTCTGTAAGCGCTGTATATCCTGATAGATCAGCCATTAGTATTGCAATATTCTTTTCCATAAATTTTCAGTAATAAAAATTTGCTTTTTTATTTTGTTTTGTATTCGTGAGTAACTACATTATTTCAAAAAAATAAGCCGCCTGGGGTCAGGCGGCTTAAAGGTTTTAACAGCCACAGCTACAATTCTCGCAGGTGCAAACCTCGCAAGTACAATTTGGATTGCCACAAGCGGGACCACTGCTTTTGCTATTCATTTCTAATTTTGATTTCATGATAATTTCATTTTATTGATATTACAAAAGTAATCCTCATCGTTCCACATGTCGTTACATTACTTTGGGAAAGAATTACAAAATTTTGAGAAACAAAATGGAGAAAAGCGCTATCAAAATTTTAAGCTATGATTCTATTGCCGATTGCGTGTCATTTTTCGGAAACGCAAACTTAAAAAAACCGCAGAAAAAGTAAGTCCGACAATAAAACCTGTCCAAATGCCGGCCGCTCCCATTTCAAAATAAAATGCAAGCAGGCAACCAACCGGAATCCCAACTGCCCAATAAGCAATAGCAATAAAAACCGTTGGAATCTTTACATCTTTAATTCCGCGCAGTAAGCCTGAACTTATTGACTGTATGCTGTCAGATATTTGAAAGAGAGCGGCGAATAATAATAAATAAGCAGCCATAGCAACCACGTGGGTTTCATCGTTAAAAATAAAAGGCAGCTGATGGCGAAGGAATATGAAAATGATTCCGCAAAATGATCCATAAATAAATGCCATTATTAAAGTGCTTTTACCGATTAAAAAAATTTCATTGCGATCACCACGCCCAAATGCATTACTTGTTCTTATAGAACCCGCTTGCGATAATCCCCATGAAACCATAAAAGTTAGCGAGGCAAGACTCAACGCTATCTGGTGCGCCGCTTGTTCTACAGCCCCAATAGTTCCGATCAAAATTCCTGATACTGCAAAAGCGCCCGCTTCCATTGCAACCTGGAAACTGCTTGGAATACCGATGTGAAGTAATTCTTTAAGTGTACTCCATTTTAATTTCCATGATTCACTTTTTACAACAATATATTTTTGAAAAGTATTGTGATATAAAATAATTGCTCCAAGAAAAATAAAAATAGTTGTTCTTGTAATTAAAGTGCTGTAGCCCGCGCCCACTAATTCCAATCTTGGGAAACCCCAATTGCCATAAATCAATAACCAGTTTAAAAAAATATTTAGCGGCAAAGCCAATAAAGAAAGAAGCATAGCGGTTTTTGTAAACTCTAATCCGTCAGTAAATTGTTTAAGCGCTAAAAACAAAAGCATGGGAATTACTGACCAACCCATAATTTGTAAATAAGGTAAAGCAAGAAGCGCTACTTCAGTATCCTGGTCAAGATGGAACAAAATATTTTTGCTAAGCTCTATTCCCAGTGAAATAGCGATTGCAAAAATTGCACAAAGCCAGAAACCATTAAACAAAAAATGACTTACTGATTTGGTGTCTTTTCTTCCATGAGCCATTGATACCATTTGTGAAACAGAAATAGTAAGGCCTATGCCTAATACAAAAGGAATATTCATTACGCTAATTACCAGGGCGGCGGCAGCCAGGTGTTTGTAGCTCACCGCACCCACCATAGCTGTATCTATAAGTCCAAGAAACATCTGAGCGACTTCACCCAAAATAATGGGGAAAGCTAAATTCAAAGTTCTTTTTGCCTGTACAAAAAGCATCAGAATCGTTTAAAAAATTTATCAAAATGGATGCGAAGGTAAAAAGATTAATAGTCTGATTTTTATTATTATGGCTTGTGCAAAACGTAGGACACTTTAAAAAAATTCTGATGTCTTGATTACTTTTTTTATAATGCATGATTTTAAAGACTTAATACATTCTTCAAACAGAGTTAATATTCATACCTTTAATTGAATCCGTGGACACTGTTTGACGGAATTCACTTCAATATCCTCACTGCATTTTTAAAGAGAAATTAAACAAACTAAATATTTATGGCCGAAACATGGAATAAAAAAGAAAGGGAAAAGAAAAGACAACAAAACAAGAAGGACAAGGCAGAAAAAAAACTGGAGCGGAAAGAGAGTAATAAAAATAACAATGATCCTGAGAGCATGTATGCTTATCTTGATGAGAATGGTAATCTTTCATCAAGACCTCCCGATCCTAGAAAAAGAATCGTTATAAATATTGAAGATATAGAAATAGGTGTTCCGAAACATGAGCCGGCTAACCCGGAAGATCTTATTAGAAAAGGGATCGTGACATTCTTTAATAATTCAAAAGGATATGGTTTTATAAAAGACCAGGAAACACAGGAAAGTGTTTTTGTTCATGTGCATGCACTAACGGAGGCAATAAACGAAAACAGTAAAGTGGCTTTTGAAATTGAAAAAGGGCCAAAAGGGTCAAATGCCATAAATGTAAAAGTGCTGAAATAAAATTTTATTAGCAATCAAAAAAAGTAACTTAAACCTTCTTTAGGATGAAGTGGTGGATTGGTTGTTCAGGATTTCACTATAAAGAATGGAAAAAAGTTTTTTATCCTACAAATATTCCTCAAACAAAATGGTTTGAATATTACTGTGAACATTTTAATACATTAGAACTTAACACAACCTTTTACCGCTTTCCAAGACCACAAACGCTGCAAGGCTGGTACAACAGAAGCCCTGAGAGTTTTAAATTCTCAGCAAAGGCGCCACGACTTATTACTCATTATAAATCATTCAAAGATTGTGAAAATTTACTCGGTGATTTTTATGCATCTGTCTATGAAGGCTTGCATGATAAGCTGGGTTGCGTACTTTTTCAACTACCACCACACGTGCAATACAGCGAGGAATTTTTAACGCGTATAATTGAAATTATAAACCCATCATTCGACAATGTAATAGAATTCAGAGACCCAAGTTGGTGGAATGATAAGGTATATAAGATTTTAAATAAAAACAAAATAACCTTTTGCGGAATAAGCCATCCAAAACTTTTTGATGATGTAATAAAAAATACTTCATTGCTTTATTATCGTTTTCATGGTGTGCCGGTTTTGTATAAATCAGAATACGAAAACGATTATATAAAAAATGTAACTGAAAAAATTAAGGCTGCCGGCAGAATAAAAGAAGCATATGTTTATTTCAACAACACATGGGGCATGGGAGCATTGCACAACGCTACACAAGTGAAACAGCTAATTTCTTAAAACAAAAACACTTTCTAAATTGTTTTTATTTAATCATAAACTATGTTCAAATTGATATGCATGATATTTTTATTCAGTACAATTAGCCCATCGCGCGCCCAAACGCCTGCTGGTAATAACAACAGTATCGTTGCTGAAGGAGCATCACTTCAATTAATTTCAAACCAGTTTAGTTTTACTGAAGGGCCTGCCGCTGATAAAAAAGGAAATATTTATTTTACAGACCAGCCAAATAATAAAATATGGAAATATGGAACTGATGATAAGCTTTCTATTTTCCTGGAAAATGCCGGTCATTCTAACGGTATGTATTTCGATAAAGAAGGGAACCTTATTTCCTGCGCAGATGAAAACGATCAATTATGGTCTATTAAGCCTGATGGGAAAGTCACTGTATTGGTGAAAGATTTTAACGGACTTCGATTTAATGGCCCAAATGATGTGTGGGTGCATCCCAATGGCGGAATTTACTTTACTGATCCGTACTACCAGCGTGACTACTGGACAAGAAAATCTCCCGAAATTGAGGAACAAAGAGTCTATTATTTTAAATATAATAAAGTAATTGCTGTTGCTGATAATCTTAAGAAACCTAATGGGATCATTGGCACAGCCGATGGAAAATATTTATATATCGCAGACATCGAAGCGAACAAAACGTATAAATATTCAATTAATAAAGATGGTACACTTAGCAATCAAA
>JBEPVC010000049.1:0-10383 GCA_041691235.1 Chitinophagaceae bacterium | reverse complement strand
GGGCAAGAGGATATTTTGGATTTATTTGCAATGCTTCCTGTAATTTTTTTATGGCCTGGTCATAATCGCGGCGATAGTAAAGGCTGAATCCTATATCGGTTCTTATGGGCGCAGAAAGCGGGTCAAGTTCTGCTGCTTTGTTTAAAATGATATCAGCTTCATCATATCTTTCCATTGCAGTAAGGTAATAGCCGTACCATTTATAGGCAAGTGCATAATTTGGATTCAGCGAGATGGCGATACGAAATTCCTGTTCTGCTGCTGCCCAGTCCCAGTCATAATAAAATTTGTAAAAGCCAATTGATGCATGGGGTTCAGCTAGTGTTGAATCCAATTGTATAGCTTTTGTAGCAGCCTCAAGCGCTTTTGGAAAAGCTTGTTTCGGCGGAATAAAACTTGAATAGCCCAAAGCATTATAAGAATCAGCTAACCCTGCATAAGCCCTTGCAAAAAGTGAATCAAGCGCTATTGCCTGTTGAAAAAGATTAATCGCTTTTTTCAGATTGGGCGGGTTTCCTAAGTTCAGGAATGAGCGGCCTTTTAAATATAATTCGTATGCTCCAGCGTTTGAAGTTTTTTTTGCAGTAAGATGGGATCTGCCATTAATGTCGGTGACTTCTAATTTTTCAGCAATAGCTTTTGCAATTTTATCCTGCAGCGCAAAAATATCATTCATATTTTCATCGTAGTGTTCTGACAAAATAATATTGCTGTCGTTTGCATTAAATAATTGTACCGAAATGAGAACTTTCTCTCCCTGCCTTTGAACACTTCCTTCCAAAACGGTTCCTACATTTAATTTTTTTGCCACATCTTTTATACTTACATCCTTTCCATTAAATTTATTTGACGAACTCATTGCACATACTTTCATGTCCTTCAAATTTCCCAATGAGTTAATAATTCCTTCTGTAAGGCCATCACTAAAATACTCTTGCCCCGGATCATTATTAACGTTGATAAATGGAAGCACGGCGATAGATCGATCAGTCTTTGCATTCTTATTATTTGTCTCAGATGATCTATTTAGACTGCGAAAAATGAAGTAACCTGCAATAAGGACTATCACAAGGATTAAAGAAGCAAGCGTATATTTTTTCATTTTGTAAGAAAAGTTTTTACACAATAAACTTCCTCGTTAAGGTAATAATTATACCTGATATTAAACAATTATTTATCCGGTTCATCGATTATATTCTCTAATTTGTCGAAATGATTTATTTGTTCGCGTTGTCCGTATTAGATTAGTATTATCAAAATTTACGTTATGGAATACGACAATGACCGGCCAGTAAAACCCGTTTATAAGACTGAAATATTTTATTGGATAGCAGTTTTTCTTTTTTATCCGGTAATTAATTTTTTCACCTTTTTTTACAGGGATTTAATTTTTTTACCCATCCTGCTTTTAATCAGCTTGCTGACGTTTCCTTTTTATTTTATTTATGCGAAAGCAATTATTCCCTGGCTTGTTTTTAAAAAGCGCTACGTTTGGTTTGGCGTCATCAGCGTTGCTTTTTACGCCGGTATTCTTGCTTTTCTCGAGCTAATTTATTCTTTCTTCCACCTTGATGAAAGCGCTTCATCGCTTGCGCAATCGTTACAACCCTACTTTACTTTTTCGCCTGTAACAATCGTTCGCGAAGGACTATGGATTTTTGTAAACATGATATTTGCAACAAGCATTGCATTTCTTAAAAAGAATTTTGATGAATCTGATCTTATAGCATCGCTTGAAAAGGATAATGCAAATCTTAAATTGAAATATTTGCGTTCGCAACTAAATCCGCATTTTCTTTTTAATACTTTGAATAGCATTTATTCACTTAGCCTGCAAAAGTCGGACAAGGCTCCTGAAGTAGTTATTAAACTTTCTGACCTGATGCGTTATATGATTTATGACTGTGATGAAGAAAAAATTTCATTGGATAAAGAAATACAGTTTATAAAAAATTATATAGACATTGAAAAGATAAGATATAAAGCGGATGTGAGGTTTGCTGTTGAAGGTGAAACTGAGGGAATAATGATTGAGCCATTTTTGTTTATTTCATTTATTGAGAATGGATTCAAACACGCATTTAATAATTCGTACAATGATGCATTTATTTATATCACAATAAAAGCAGGCGCTGACAGAATTGTTTTAAATGTGATCAACAATACCAACATTGACCTTGAAACGCAGGCAAAGAAATTACCCGGTACCGGCATTAAGAATAGCAAGAGCTTGCTTGAATTGATGTATCGTGATTCTTACGCACTTGATATAATTCAAACAGACAAAGAAGAAAAAAGAAAGAGTGATTTACGAATTGTAAATGCTAAGAAACGCCTTGAAGAACTGTATCCCGATTCTCATACGCTTGATGTAATTTTAAGTAAGAATGCTTACACGGTATCACTAATTTTAAAACCCGCCACGCTTGATAAAATGCATCATAGTTGAAGACGAAAGGCTTGCCCAGGATGTACTTCAAAGCCATTTGCAAAAGATAGACCGGATGGAGCTTGTTGCTGTTTGCAACAACGCACTTGAAGCAAGAGAAGTCTTGAATAAACATGATGTTGACCTGATGTTTCTGGATATACAATTACCGGGAATGACAGGGTTAAATTTTTTGCGCACACTGCAAACTCCACCTCTCGTTGTGTTGACCACTGCCTACAGCGAATATGCTGTGGAAAGCTATGAATTCAATATAATAGATTACCTGTTGAAGCCTGTTTCGTTTGAGCGTTTTTGCAAAGCAATAGATAAAGTGGTTGATGGCAGGTTATTTACAACCGCTGCAAAAGACAAAGAAAATTTACCGTCAGATCATATTTTCGTAAAGAGCAATAGTAAGTTTTTTAAGGTAAATTTTTCCGAGATAATTTATATTGAAGGCATGAAAGATTATCTTAAAATTTATACCCGTGAATACAAGCTGGTAACACTGCAAACTATGAATGATATGGAAAAAATATTACCGGTGAAGCAATTTATCAGGGTGCATAAATCTTACATTATTGCCTTGGCACACATTAAAACCATTTATGGAAATAGTATTGAAATGGACAATGAAACAATTCCCATTGGAATTAATTATAAAGAGAAAGTGTCGCAGCTTATCAATAAAAAATAAGTAATCCTTATACTCTGCGCAATAACTAATCAATCCTTTTCGATGTTTCAATAACCTGGTTTTGATTAGTTGTGCATTATAACATAAATTGTAAAGTATATTGAGTCTTCTGAACTGAAACCAGGATCCAAACCAAACTCAAATAAAGCTCCCCCGGTATTCATATAAATATTAAAGAATGGTAGAGGACAAAGCTGAAAAAAATCAAAAAGAAACATCCCGAATCGAAGCATTTAGCGACGGTGTTTTTGCCATTGCTATCACATTGCTCGTGCTGGATATTCACGTACCGGTTGTAAAAAATGGTGAATCTTTGTTTCCGTTGCTTTTAAGAGATTGGCAAACTTACCTCGCTTTTCTTATCGGCTTTTTTACCGTGCTAGTCTGTTGGATAAATCATCATTATATGTTTGAGTTTATTAAAAAAAGCAATGGCATGTTGCTTTTGCTCAACGGTTTTAAATTATTGGTAGTGTCGTTTACGCCATTTGCTACAGCGTTACTGTCAAAGTACATAGCAACACCACAGCAACAGACTGCAGTTAATATTTATGCATTCAATTTTTTTCTGATGGGACTGGCAATGGTGTATGGTGCTATGCATATCGAAAGAAATTTACAAGATCTGTTTCGCCGGAAGTTTTGAAAGCAATAACGCGTCTTTATCTTATAGCACCTGCTATATCTGGTTTAATTTTTATCCTTTCATTCATTAATATATGGATTTGCCTAATCGTTTTCGCAATTATGTTTATCATTTTTGTGTTTCCGAAATTCACAATGATGTGCTTAAAGAAAAAGATTCCTTAGATTCTTTTCTTTTGATCCTGAATTTTTAGGCAGAAGTGTATTACTCAAAAAAATATAGGTGAGTTTTTTTGAGTAATGCCAAATAATAGGAAATTTAATGATCTACGCAAACGTGTGATTATGTATTGAAGGTATAATTACTGTATTTCGACAATAGCCTGGTTAGACTCATTTTAAATTTTGTGCATGCAAACAACGTCCGTTTCATGGGACGTTGTTAAAATATGGTTTCAATTATTAGTTTTCGTTTAACCATTTCTGTTAGTTACTTAATTAGGCTTAGGCAAAATTGACGATAGAAAATACTAAAGAGGCCATACTTGTGCTAAAAATAAACATCAATGCCAGTAATTCCCTGGTGGTAAATGTAATTGTACTTTTCATAACTTTTGTTTTAATTGTGAATGTTATGTATATGACTGTGAGATGCCCCGGGCGTTTAAAATAGTTATGAAATTCGTGCCTGATTAACATTTCTTTAATCTGTGGCTTCGTTTTTTAGTTTGAGAGCAAATTTCGGCTAATAACATTCTATTTCACTCACTGCTACTTGTTTTTTTAAATGCTTAAAATCTATTTTTATAGCTGATGCATTTACTTTATCAAAAGTGATTTCATTTCCTGTGTTTCCAACAAGTGCAAGCAATTTTTCTTTTAATGAAACAGGTTTCCATTTATTGCCATCTTTATATTCAATATTGATATTATCCGGAACATCAAACGTTTTATTATCGGCAACTAAATAAATTTTTACACTTGAAATTTCATGGGGCTTACCAAAATCAAGCGCATACCAATCTTTATTTGAAGTTGAACCTTTAGTTGTCCAGCGATTGGTAATTTCAGTAAAATACCAAATGCGCCCATCAATAGCCTGGTATAAAGAAGTATCAGGATTTGCATTTACAGATGCTGAAGGAACAGGATAATTTTTTCGTTCAATGTTCAATGCATAATCAAATGGCTCTTTCGGTGAATCTTTAATAATTGGTGCGCCAATACTCACTGCATGTTTTCCATCTTTATTTATAATATTCACTTTTTTTTCATCAACATAAATAGTTAACCCTTTACCTGATTTATATTTTGTACCATCTTCATCGTAAACCACAGTTACATTATGGCCATGATATTGTACACCATCCAAGCAAAAATATTTTATCGATTTATCTGCCAAAGGATTTATAACAAGTGTATCGCCATTTGAAGGACGAATGCCACACAAACCTGTAATCACAAGATTGTTAAAGGAAGAATGATTATAGTGATTGCTCCAGTAATAATAAACAATTGGTCCACCTAAATTGGGATCATAATTTTCAACCAAATCCAATTTGCGGTTGGGCAAAAAATGTTGTTCCGCAAACAATCGCAACGATTTTACATAATCTGCATCTGTGATTATTTTTTGGTTGTAATTATTGAGAAAGTTTGCCATGCCTGTGAGCACCTGGCTTGTTTGATACGGCCAGCTTGGCCCATTCCACTGGCTGCCACGCTGCCCCATATAAATTACAAACTGCTTAAAGTAATATTGATAAGAAGGTTCATTCGTTCTAAAACCATAGCTGCCTAATAATTGCGATGTATCAATAATGTGTTTCCACGCAACATTATATTTTGGATTATCATCGGGCAAATTAAAATACCATGGAATTAACCCGGCTAATTCTCTGCCTCGAATAAAATTCCAGTAATGTACATATTGATTATTTTGTTTAAAGCGATCTGTAAAATGCTGCAGCGAATCATTCCATAAATTTTGTTCAACATTTGTTTTTAATTGAACTGCTTTGCTTAAAAAATCTTTGCTTGTTGCATCATCGCCCTTCATCTTTGCAATTTTTGAAATTGCCAACGCATTTGAATACATATAGCTATTGATAGTTGGCCTAAAAGCTTCACCGCTATCAAAGCCAGCAGTACCATTCGATGCATCAACAGAAGCAATTGTATATTCCGTTGTATCAGGCATTGCAGCTATCCAATATAAATTTTTAGAACTTTCCCAGTGATCATCCCAATCATTATACAGTTTCTTTAAACTATCTAATTGTTGTATAGCAAATGATGAATCAGAATTTACAAGATAATTTGTATACACAGCATCTGCGATGCTTTCGCTGTAATGACGATTGTTGCCACCTTGCTGACAAAGATTATAAATGTAACCGTCGATGTATCGCTTATCTTTCAACCATCTGCCTTCATAAATATGATGCATAGACGCTGCATCGATGGTGCAGTAAGGATCTCTGTCCCACGCAACATGATTTATAAATTCTGTAATCACAAATTCATTATCGCCGACATGCCGGATGTGCGCTTTATACATTTTCCAGCGATAATAATAAACCTGCTCAATTTGTTTATCTGAACACTCAAAGAATGGGATATTTTTTAAATACCATTTTGCATCAGTATTAAAATATTTGACTGCTAACTTGCTATCGTTAAGAACCTGGCATTTACTTTCGAAACCAGGTAAAAATAAAATAAATGTGAGTGCAATTTTTGCCAGCACGTTTAATTTGTCTTTGTTCGTTTTAAAATTCATGTTGTCTATTTTGTGTCAAAACTGGCAATTTAAAATTTTATAACCGGATTGTTATACTCTTCTCGCAAATGCAATAAATTATGGATGTCCGGTAACACTTTGCCTTTTATTTTATTTAATTTTACATGTGAAAAATTTTAATTACAAATTGCATTAAGCAATTATTAAATTAGAGTTATGTCTTACGTTCATTATTATAAGAATAATTTTTTCCCTGAAGATTGTGATTTGCCCTTTCACCTGAAAATCAATTTTAAGAAACTGGTTAATTGGTGGAAAGAACAGGCTGCTCTGCCGAATCCTTTTCAATCTGGCAGGGCGAAGGAAGTTTTGAAGCGAATTGAAAAAACACCTGAGCTTTCCAAATCCTTTGATGATTTCGGCCTGGTTGAAAAATACGAGGAAGAAATCCGTTTACTTTTATCGCCATTTTTTCCATCCCTTACCACCACCAATGAAATTAAGGCCGCAGGTATTCCATTCAGGCCGTTGCTATTTAATCTAACTAACCGTTTTGCAAATATCCTGGATGGAGGGCAGGGAGAGGTTCTCATACCTGCAAATAGTGCTGACCTGGTATATATGTTCAGCTGTATAACTATTCTTAATGGTTATTATAAAGCCAATGTAACACTCTCGCCAAATTTATTTTTTAATATTCGTGATAAGCAGACTTCAATCATTCATCGTTACAGGGCTTTTGTAAACGCTGATTTTACTGAAATAATTCCTGGCAAAAATTTACAGCCATTAACTGAAAAAGATATTTACGAACTCACCAATAATTTTGGAGACACCAGGTTATGGAAGAAAAAAATTCCTCCGGATAGTTTTACATTCGAGGGTTTTATAATAATGACACTTTTCGATGTAACCCGTGAAGAATCTATTTCTGCATTGAAATTTGATTTAATAGAAAAAGATTCTTTAACCACGCCGGACATAGTTGAGAAGATACAGGAGAACCTCGGTGCAATGCTAAATATCCCGAGGCTAAGAACCGGCTTTATTTCTTATAATAAGGAAAGACAATTATTACAATCAATTGGTTTTGGTTCATGGAACAGTATTGTGCTTTCAGATAAAAAGAATATAAAGATTGATGATGCATTCTGCAATCTCACCGCGCCTTTTTTGTTTGAAAAAAATCAGCCTTTGGTTTTTCCAAATGTTGATGAAAAAGCAGCAGAACAAAATATCTTACTCACAAAACTTGTAAAGCTTGGTATTAAAAGTTATCTCGCTATGCCGCTTTTTTATAATGATGAATTAATTGGAATTCTTGAGGCGGCCTCCGATCAGCCAAATCTTCTGAATACAATTACTGTGTATAAGTTGCAGGAGGTAATATCGTTGTTTACAATTGCAATGAAACGCTCACAGGATGAAATGAAAAATCAAATTGACGCAATCATCCGTCAAAAGTGTACTGCTATTCATGCTTCAGTAGCGTGGAGATTTACTGAAGCTGCAGAAAGACTGCTGGAAGCCAGGTTAAAAAGCGCCGATGATACAATGGAAGATATTATTTTTTCCGACGTGTATCCTTTGTACGGACAGTCTGATATACACGGTTCTTCAGTTGAGCGTAATCGTTCTATTCAATCTGATTTGATTGAACAGCTGTCCATGGCAAAACACATATTGGGTCTTTCTGTGAAAAAATTTTCGCTGCCTGTTTATAAAGATCTTCGATATCGGGTAGATAATTACATACAGCAACTGGGACAGGAATTATCAGCCGGTGATGAAAATATTGTACAAGAATTTCTTAAAGAAGAGATCTATCCTGTCTTTAATCACCTTCATAGTCTTGATAAAGAAATACACGGGGCTTTGCAGGATTATGAGAGCCAGCTCGATCCGGTAATAGGAATGCTTTACAAAAAAAGAAAAGATTATGAGCAAACGGTAAAGCTTATAAACGATAATATTTCTGAATATTTCGACAAAGCGCAGCAGGTTGCACAAAATATGTTTCCGCACTATTTTGAAAAATATAAATCGGATGGAGTTGAGCATAATTTATATATCGGCCAGTCAATGGTTAACAACCAGCAGTTTCACCAGCTGTACCTGCAAAATCTTCGTCTATGGCAATTGATGGTTACCTGCGAAGTAGAAAATGAAATTCATCGCCTAAGGCCCCGGATGAAAACCAGGCTTAATATATGCTCCCTTATTTTGGTGCAGAGCCAGCCGCTCAGTATAAGGTTTAGGATGGAAGAAAAAACATTTGACGTAGATGGTGCTTATAATGCGCGGTATGTGATTATCAAAAAGAGAATTGATAAAGCTGTTGTAAAAGAAACCGGTGAAAGGCTTACCCAGCAAGGAAAAATTGCAATAATTTATTCTAACGAAAAAGAAGCAAAGGAATACATGAATTATATTCACTACCTGCAATTCATAAATTATATAAACTCAGACGTAGAATGGCTTACGCTAAAAGATCTCCAGGGAATGACCGGCCTTAAAGCATTACGCGTATCGGTGGTCTACAATAAAAGTGGTGGAATAAAAGAAAGTAAAGCTGTTGAATTATTGAAAGAAATCAATCATAATTAAAAAATTTTTATCCGGGCCAGGTATTGATGCATTTCATTTTCCAGACTTGCAAATTTTCTTTTTATTAGTTTTATAAAAATTTATTAATGAGAAAGATTTTATTTTTATTTGGATTTTTATTATTTGCATACACTGGTTTTTCGCAAGAAAATGCGCAAACAGATAGCATTCCTGGGTATATCCGTATTGGCACCATACCTTCTTTTACTGTTTACAAAGCGCCCGACAGTTCAGCTTTCACTAATAAAAATATAAAAAAGGGAAAGCCTCTTTTATTAATGCTTTTTAGTCCCGATTGCGGCCATTGCCAGCACGTAGCGACTGAGATATTAAAAAACATAGATCATTTTAAGAATACTCGGATTCTGATGTTTACCTGGTTGTCTAATAGTGACATGATGGAGTTTTATAAAACGTATAAAATCGCTGACTATCCTCAAATAACTATGGCACGGGAAGTAAAATATTTTTTTCTTCCTTACTATCATGTAACAACCTATCCTAAGCTTATTGCCTATAATAAAAAAGGAAAGTTTGTAAAAGAATTCCAGGGAGATATTCAAATTGAACAAGTGTGGCAGGCGATGGGAAAAAAATAAATTTTTTTTTGTATCACATTAGTTCCACGGCTATTTCTTGCGTTTAACCATGACTGTTATAAACAGAGTTTTCTTTTAAAGAATGATACTGCTGTACTTATCGGAGTTGGTCAATTCAATTAGGAAATAAAAAAAAGATTATTTTATTTGCGTTTAGGCTTAATTGTCATAATGAAATAAGCTTGCAGCAGCAAAAAAATAATCGTTGGGCAGGTAGCGCTAATTATACTTTGTTTATGCAAAATAAAGCATTGAATATACTAAAGAAGCGATGCTTGTGCTGAAAATAAACATCAGTGCAAGTAACTCTGCGTTAGTGAATGTAATTGTACTTTTCATAATTTTATTTTTAATTGTGAGTGTTGTGTATATGACAAGTACACTTATCGGACGTTTAAATAGTAAAGGTGTTTTTAATTTTGATTAACATTTCTTTTCAAAAAAGCCGAAAACCGTTCATTGTACTGGCGTTATTGAATTAATTCAATCATTTGCAGAGTGGATGATGAAGATGCTACAGTAAGATATGAGTATGATAAAGATGCCCGTTACGTCTGCTCCAAACGAAAAAATTATTTTTGCTTGCCGGCAGTTATTCAACAGGTTGCAAATCTTTTTTATTTAACCAGCCAGTTGTTGCTTCTCCTTGTTTGTTGATATAAACAACATATACAAACCCACTTTTCTCGTCTGTAGGTGTCAATATTAAATCTGGCCTGGC
>JBEPVC010000048.1:0-10386 GCA_041691235.1 Chitinophagaceae bacterium | reverse complement strand
TGTAGACGCTTGCTAAACCTGTGTTACTAATTCTTAATAAACTTAATAACCTCACCGCCATTTATTCTTAATAGATAAAGCCCGGAAGGGATATTGGCAATACTCACTTTCATCCCGTCATTGATAATAAAATTCCTAAAGCTTCTCCCTTGCATATCAGTAATTTTTGCAGATTTACCTGATACCTTTGTTTTTACTATAATATAATCATGTGCAGGGGAAGGAATTACCTGCGTTAGTTTGGTAGCTGAAGTTGAAATGCTTACAGTTGGACTGAAATCATACTGATTCTCTGAAATCATACGCAAGCGATAATAGCTGCGGCCCGTCAAAGGATATACATCATCAAAGCTATAAAAGTAAGATGAGGTAGCATTGACATAGCCAATAGCCTTGAAATGCATGGCATCGTCACTACGTTCTACTACATATTTATCGGAAGGATTAATAGTTGCCACCCTCCACTGAACCAGTACATCATTATCATTTACCAAGTTCGCACTAAATTGGCTCAATTCAACTGCTAAAAAAGAGCCTGTTCCCAAAAGACTTATTTCATTGCCAAAAAGACTTTCTACCTGGCTTACGTCCTGCGAAGCAACGCTGGCGTAATAAGTTAAGTTGCCGCTTACCGGCATCTGCAAAGTATCTACAATTTGTGTGAATGTATAAACGCTATCGAAATCGTAGCTGGTAGTTCTTATACACAACCTGTATGCAGGATAGCCTGTTTGTGTATTTATAACAACTCTTAGCCTGTTATTACCAATATTAGTAATGGTATAATCAGGAGTTAAAGGTGCAATGGCGGCCATGGCTATTGCGTTTGCATTTACCTGGGCATTACGTCTCAAAAAAGAAAAGCTCACAAAAAATGAATCAATATTACCGTCCGGAATTATTTTTGTATCCACTCCTCCGCTATCAAGCGTCAAATGCTCACGGCCTGCACCAAATCCATCGCCGGGTTCATTAAAAGAGCATATTCTTGCAGCCCTGTCGCCCAGGTTATAAAAAGGCACATGATCTCCTGAGCGGCCCTGGCGATCAATATCCGTCATAATATTAATGATGGATGGCACCGCTAATAAAGACTTTAAGTTCTCCTGGTATTCAAGTTTGATGTAACGGGCCCAGGCTTTGGAAGTTGAATTAATACCCCCGCCGGAAAAGAGGCGGATACTGGTAGAATCTACTCCATTATTTATGGAACATCCCACCGGGTTAGTAGGCAGAATACAATAAAGTGATCCCACAATATCATTATTTATAACAGCCTTTATCGGGATGTTTATATTATGCAAATAGGTGGCGAACGCAGTAGATCCATAAAGCCCTTGTTCTTCACCGGTGGTTATCATAAAAATAATGGTTTGCTTAAAGCTAAACTGGCTCATTACCCTTGCCAGTTCCATTACCAGCGATACTCCTGTTGCATTATCTTCCATGCCTTTTGCAGAAACGACGGAAGGAGTGCAGGAGTTTGAAGCCCGGCTATCTGCGTGTGCTAAAAAAATAAGTACCGAATTATCAGATAAACTATTGCCAGGCAATACAGCAAAGGTTTCCTTGTGTGATGTGGCAGAACAGATAGTTTGGTCAAAAGTAAAATCAGAAACCACCAGTCTGTTGCCGTTGGCAGCACTGAATTCCTGGAATTTTGAACTCACCCAGTTGAATGTGGCTGTAATTCCCTGTGTAGAAGAAGCAAGCTGGTTGCCGGTATTGCGATTATAGAAGGTACCCAGTTTAGACCAATATTTTTTTATAGAATCCTGATTTATATCATCTTTAATCCCTTGTATAATGTCACCCGGCAATTGCGATACACTTGCCGGGTTGTAGGTAAGCGGGGTATAAATACCTTTTAAAATGTTTAAGGCCGTAGGATTTGTGATGGTTAAATTAGATTGCGCTAAAACAAAAAAAGGCACAATAAAAAAACCTATAAAGCAAATTTTTTTCATAGAATTTTACTAATGGATAGATAATTTTCTTTATAACGCATAATTCTTTGCAATGGTATGCAGGGAATTCAGCGCCATACCTTTTTAAATATTCAAAGTATAAATTTATTTTGCGTCTAATGTTCGCCGTTAGCTACTCTTAATTTCAATAAGGAATCAGAGAGGTTGTTATCTTGTCCGTTGTTTATTTATAAACTAAAGAAAATAATATAACTAGTTTTTTATTATTTTCTCAGTACCTATTGTTTCGCCATTTACCACAATATTTACAACATACATTCCCGGAATCTGAGAACCTAACTCCTGTATTTGAATAGTATTAAAACCTTTACTAACAGTTGATTCTGTTTTTTTCACCAAAGCTCCGGACGAACTAACTATTCTTATTTCAGCCTTACCTCCAATTTTACTATAAAAGCCTATACTCAGTCTATCCATACAAGGGTTTGGCTTCACCTGCAATACCTCACTTTTACCGACCGTATTGTTAATGTGAACAGTTTTTACCATGCTATAAGTATAATTGCCATTTACATCTGTTTGCTTTAACCGGTAATAGAGTACACTATAATTTAAAATTCCAGGATTATTATCTGAATACTTATAATAACCCAGCCCGTTATTAACTGACTGCGGCTCCAGAACAATTACAATCGTTGAAAAATTAGCGTTGTCAAAACTTCTTTCTATTTCAAAATGGCTGGCAGTTTCTGTATTTGTCCAGTTTAAATTAACAGCGTTATTATTCAGCAAAACATTAAAGCTTTGGTAGGTTTCCTTAAGAACACTAAAGTTGCCGGTGAGATTTCCAAAATATATACAATGGAACCGATCTGTAGTGATGGTGCCGGCGTTTCCATTGCTATCTACCTGGGCGCCTAAATAAATTTTAAATCCCGAGGTATTATTATAATGATAATCTATTCTCACATCCTGTGACAAAGTATCAATGTTTGTACGGTTAATAACAGGACCTAACGCTATTAAATTGGAATCACTTACATCAGTGCCAAAGGTATTGTCTGTATCATGTATAGTGCTAATGCCGAGCAGGGAGGGAACCTGTGTGGGAATACTGTAATTGCCCTGACCACCATTTATACCGCTAAATTCTCTCACTCTTACATTATCGCCATCCACATCAACAGCAGAAAAATCTAAACTTGAAAATATATACGTTGAGCCGATACTGTCAAACCTTACGTTCCATTTTATATACGATGAGCCATAGGTGCCGGGCCCGCCAATGGTAGGCTGCCATGCATCATTATATCCTGTAGTAGTGTTATCGATGTTTTTGAGAACTGCTCCACCCACAATATTTTCTATGGTGATGTATGCATCTATATTGGGATTAACATTAGAGAACTTATAAGTAGCCCCGATTTGCCCATCGGTACCTGCCACTAATATAGGATTTTGAAATTTAAGCTGCGGCGATAGTTGGGCATTGCTGGCATAAAAAGAAAGTGCCAGAATGGTAAGTATAATGATATACCTACCGGTTAACGTAGAGTTTTTCATTTTCCCGGGTTTGAGGGTTTCCTAGATTGTTTATTAGTTTCCTGCTAAACTTAAGAATCTCACCTAAACTTTAGAATTGCAAAGAATAATAACGTAAAAACAGGGGTTTTAGTGCGAACCTTGGAAATACCTTTCCTGGTTGCGAATAAAAGTATTTGACTGCGGGAAAGACTTTTATATTGATTGCGAAATAAGCTTTACAACTTTATTTCCTCATCATTTTTATCGTAAAAGTGAAATTCTGTAAGGTGGTAATTACTATTGGCTTTAATACTGATTTTCTGTTTGTATTTCCAGGTCCACCTAAGCCTTTTTGAAGGAAACCCCTTTGTAAGATAAGCGTGTAAAATCGGGTGCACTTCAACGGTAAGACCAATGTGCTTTTGCATTATCAGGTAGCTCAGGTTTTTTTCTATTTCATCTTCAAGAATCAGTGTAGAAGAAATTTTACCGGTTCCATCGCAACTGGGGCATACTTCAGAAGTGTTAATAGTCATTTCAGGCTTCATGCGTTGCCTGGTAATTTGCATAAGCCCAAACTTACTGATAGGAAGCACTGCATGCTTTGCCCTGTCGGTACGCATGCAATTATCCATGTGCTCAGCAAGTTTTTTCTTATTTTCCATCAGCTTCATATCTATGAAGTCTACCACTATTATTCCGCCAATATCGCGGAGGCGGAGCTGCCTGGCAATTTCAGCCGCTGCTTCGAGATTCGTTTCAAAAGCGTTTTGCTCCTGGTTATTGCTAACACTTTTATAACCGCTATTGACGTCAATTACATGAAGCGCTTCTGTATGTTCTATTATAAGATATGCGCCGCTTGGCAGGTTAACCGTTTTCCCGAAGGAGGCTTTTACCTGGCGGGTTACTCCATAACTATCAAATATCGGAGCGCCATTGCTATGATAAGAAAGAATATCCGCCTTTTCGGGCGCTATTCTTTGTAAATAAGTTTTTGTATCGTTGAAAATATTTTTATCGTTGACTACAATTTTATTAAAATCTTCACTCAGTAAATCGCGCAAAATGCTATTTGTTTTACCTTCTTCGCTCATAATTTTGGATGGAGCGATTGCGCCGCTTAAATTTTTTTGAATGGTTTTCCAGGTATTGATAAGACCAAGCAAATCCTCATGTAGTTCTGAAGTATGTTTTCCTTCAGCAGCAGTACGAACAATAACTCCAAAATTTTTTGGCTTTATTGCTTCTATGATTTTTTGAAGGCGCTTTCTTTCATCAGAAGAATGAATTTTTCGTGATACGGCAATAATATCATTGAATGGAGTAAGTACTACAAATCGTCCCGGTAAAGAAAGCTCACAACTAAGCCTTGGTCCTTTTGCGGCAATTGGTTCTTTTAATATTTGAACAAGTATATTAGGTTTTCCGCTTAAAACCTCAGCAATCTTTCCGGTTTTAATTATTTCCGGCTCAACGCCCAAGGATGAAAAATCGAAGCCTGATTCAGATTTTTCATTTATAGCTACTCTGGTGAATTTTAGAATGGATCGAACATAGGGACTTAAATCGGTATAATGAAGAAAGGCATCTTTTTCAAACCCTACATCTACAAATGCTGCATTTAACCCCGGAATCAATTTTTTTACTTTGCCAAGGTACAAATCGCCTACGGCAAAGCTTGCATTTGCATTTTCGTTATGCAATTCAACGAGCTTTTTATCCTCTAGCAGCGCTATTTCTACTGCTTGCGGAGCAGCATTTATAATAAGTTCCTTATTCAACTCAAGATCTTTTAATTAATTCTTAACTACACAGAAGGAATAATAGGGTAATACCAGACACATCACGTACGGGAAAAGTAAAGCTAATGTTTACTTCTTTTTATGACGGTTTTTTCTTAAACGCTTTTTTCGCTTATGAGTAGCGATTTTATGACGTTTTCTCTTTTTACCACAAGGCATAACTGAGTATTTTTTAAATAATTTATAATTAAAGGCGAATTAACCAATGAGCCAATCCGTCAATGTTGCAATACGTTTCTTTTATTGATTTGAGTTTAATGCTTTTATTCTTTCATCTACCTCTTTGCTAAACGCCGGGTTATTCATCAATAATTTACTTCTCTCATACCATTTTATGCCGTTACGCTTATCGCCAGATCCTACATAAGCATCCGCAAGCCAGGAAACCGCTTCAAGATTCTGCGAATCAAAAGCAACAACCTTATTAAGCCTTTCAATTCCTTTATCAAACTGCCGGGAGATTACTGCCCCAATTCCCAGTACCAGTTGCGCCTGCATATTATTGGAGTCTTTTCGAACTACTTCTAATAGCTGCTGAATTCCTTTCATCGTTTGCTGGGCATTGCCAATCATTCCCTGCCCATAAACATAACAACTGCCTAACCCAACTTTTAAGTCATCATTGTCCGGGTCAAGCTTAAGAGCGCTTTCAAATAGAGAGGCTGCCGTCTCCGCTTCCCATGATTTTAGCTCTACGCTATCTTCCCTTCTCATATTCTCTAAAATCAAACGGGCAGCAAAGGTGAGGTTTTTTTCCGAATTATCCAATTTGGCTGCTTCACTTAAATAATACGCATAGGGCGGAAAAATTGCAACAGAATCTTTCCAAAAAGATGCGAGCTGTTTAAATTGTTTTTCTGCCTGCATTTTTACGTCGCCACGGCTAATATCATTTTCAAGTTTAGATAGGTAAATAATGCGTGAAGGCGAAAGCTTTTGTTTTTCATGCTCAATAGTTTGCTTAATATCGAACACGGGCGAAGTTGATTCCACCTGGGATAAATCGACTTTAACTGTCGATGTTTTCCCAAAAAAGAATAATGCAAAAAAAGCTATCAGGCCAATGGCCGCTAATAAAATTCTATTGATCAAGTGCTAAGTGAGGAAGATTTTTTTCCCGTGGTGCAAAGGTAATATTATTGTTGCTTACGGTCGTGATTTCTCTGCTTTATATCTTGCACAAATTCCTTTGCAGGCTTAAATGCAGGAATATAATGTTCGGGAATTTGTACGGCAACATTTTTTTTAATATTTCTGCCGATTTTTGCAGCTCTTTTTTTCGTAATGAAACTTCCAAACCCCCTTATATATATATTTTCTCCAAGGGCAAGGGATTCTTTTACTTCTTTAAATAATGTTTCAAGTGTAACCAAAACGTCTACTTTTGGAATACCTGTTTTTTCTGAAATTTGGTTAATAAGATCGGCTTTTCTCATTTTGTTACTTTGAAGTTGTTATGATAAATTAAATACCAAATGAAAAAATGTTTAACCAGGTTAATACAAATTTAATACTCTTTATTTTAAATTCATTCTGAATAAATTACAGCTCATTTTTGTTCTGTTTCGAAATATACAAATTGCCCTCAATATTATCAATCTTTTTATGAAGAATAAGAATTTTTTTTTGGAAACCTTACTATACTGGAATAAAAATGACAATAAAAGAGAGATGCCATGGAAGGGCGAAAAAGACCCTTATAAAATATGGATAAGTGAAATTATTTTACAGCAAACCCGTGTACAGCAGGGTCTATCTTATTATAACAAGTTCATAAAAACTTTCCCCAATGTTAGAACTCTTGCAAAGGCGCAAGAGCAACAAGTTTACAAACTTTGGGAAGGCCTTGGATATTATTCCAGGTGCCGAAATTTAATCGCTTCTGCAAAATTTATTAATGATAACCTGGCAGGAAAATTTCCTGAAAGATTTGA
Organism: Chitinophagaceae bacterium; assembly: GCA_041691235.1. Taxonomy (GTDB): domain Bacteria; phylum Bacteroidota; class Bacteroidia; order Chitinophagales; family Chitinophagaceae; genus Ginsengibacter. Next base: position 3,195 of record JBEPVC010000048.1, on the reverse strand, counting down.
AGATATTTTATCATTAAAGGGTATTGGAAATTACACTGCTTCTGCCATTGCATCTTTTGCTTTTAATAAGCCTCATGCTGTGGTAGATGGAAATGTTCTCAGGGTTTTATCAAGATTTTTTGGAATTCAAACTCCTGTAGATTCATCAGAAGGAAAAAAAATATTTAATAGTCTTGCCAATAACTTGATTGATAAAATAAATCCGGCGGAATATAACCAGGCAATAATGGATTTCGGAGCAACTATATGCAAGCCTGCGCAGCCCCTGTGCAATGAGTGCCCTTTTCAACTCAAGTGCATTGCTTATAAAAAAAATATCGTAAATATTTTGCCCGTTAAAGAAAAGAACATTGCCAAAAAACAACGGTTCTTTAATTATTGTATAATTGAAAATAAAAACAAATTCTATGTTCATAAAAGAACAGAAAAAGACATCTGGCAAAATCTTTTTGAATTCGTTTTAATAGAAACAGAAAAATTTTTGAGTGAAAAAGATTTTTTTTCATCAAAGGAATTTGAGTCTCTTTTACCCGAAAAAAATTATTCAATAATTAAAGTTTCAAAAAATTTAAAACAACAGTTAACACATCAAACTATTTCCGGAAGATTTATTCACATACGGCTTAATTCCAAAACGAAATCATTAAAAAAATATCTGCTCGTGTCTCAAAAAGAGTTGGATTTACTGCCTTTTCCAAAATTTATCAATTCATATTTGCAGGATTAAAATGTATCTTTAAATTTGTTTTATACTAATTTACTAAAGAGAAAAAGTATTTTATGAGAGGCGTAAATAGGGTAGTATTAATTGGAAATCTGGGAAAAGATCCGGACATACAATATCTCGAAGGCAATATCCCGGTTGCAAAATTTCCGTTGGCTACCACAGAAACTTACAAAGACAAAACGGGGAAGTTAATTTCGCAGACTGAATGGCATAATGTGGTTTTGTGGAGAGGACTTGCTGAACTCTCGCAAAAGTATCTTCATAAAAGTAGTTTGGTATATATTGAAGGACGATTGAAAACAAGGTATTGGGAGGATAGGGACCATAACAAAAAAGTAGCGACAGAAATTGTAGCAGATAACCTGATTATGCTCGATAAACGCTCAGATGGCGTTCAGCCTGGTATGGAGGGTGGAAGTGATATTTCCGGAAGTGATATCCCACCGATTGATGAGGGTTCAGAAAAATTACCTTTTTAAAAACATGGGACGGGCCAATCTTATTCATATGTCCCGCATCTTTAACTAAAATCATTTGCTTTGGATTACCATTCGGTCATTTTGTATCATTTTAATTTACTTGCAATAAATCCAACCCCTGCGGCTATCACCATACTTTTTTTTGTAGTCATCATTCTTTTTCTATTATCGTTTTTACTTGCCGGATCGGAGGTTGCTTTTTTTTCGTTGACACTGAAGGATATTAATATGCTTAAAACAAGGCAGCAACCTTCATACAAAAGAATAGTTAACCTGCTGGAAACTCCCAAAACATTACTTGCTTCCATGTTAATTGCTAACAGCTTTGTAAACATAGGCATCATTCTTATCTCGAATATGTTAATGAACACCTGGGTCGAGAATCTGCATATAAATGGGATACTTGAATTTACAATAAAAGTTGTAGTGGTTACTTCCCTGCTGGTTATGTTTGGCGAAGTATTGCCCAAAGTATGGGCAACGCATCATAAAATCTGGTTCGCTTCAACTTCATCCTTAATCATTGAAATTTTTAGTAGCATTTTTTTTCGCCTGAGCCGCAGGTTGGTGAGGTTCAGTGACAGAATCGAAAGCCGTTTTCATTCAGGATCTTCACGAATGGATGATACGCAGCTTGACTATGCGATTGATCTTTTGCCCGACCATGAAGCAACCAGGGAAGAAAAACAAATCTTAAAAGGAATACGAAAATTTGGTAATACAACTGTTAAGCAAACAATGCGTACACGCCTTGACGTTAGTGGTATTGAGCTTAACACTTCTTTTAAGGATGTGATAAACAAAATAGAAGAAATGCATTATTCAAGATTACCGGTTTATAAAAATAATCTTGATGAAATTGTTGGTATTCTTCATACAAAAGATTTGCTGCCTCACCTTGACGAGCAAGCCTTTGATTGGCATCCGCTGATGAGGCCGGTTTTTTATGTGCATGAGCAAAAATTAATAGAAGATATATTGCAGGATTTTAGAAGCAAACGCATACATTTCGCGGTTGTAGTGGATGAGTTTGGCGGAACTTCCGGCATTGTAACATTAGAAGATGTAATGGAAGAAATTATCGGCGATATACAGGATGAATTTGATGATGAGCAAAGCGCAAATAAAAAGCTTGATGATTACAATTACATTTTTGAAGGAAAAACAATGATAAATGATGTATGCAAAGCATTACGCATTCCTGTAGATACATTTGATAAAATTCGCGGCGACAGTGATTCACTTGCCGGACTTGTTCTCGAAATTGCAGGCGAATTTCCCCAGGTGAATGAAATTTTTGCAAGTGGTAACTATACATTTATTCCGCTGGAAATAAATAAAAACCGTATTGAAAAAGTAAAGGTGAGTTTGAAACAAAATGAAAACGGTTAAAACATTTAAAGTGAAATACAATTCCATAATAATTTTTGGCCTGTTGTTGTATTCTTTTTTTTTATTAAGCTGCAATTCAACTTATACTTCAAAAAATAAGGGCTACTATAAAATTGATTTCCCCGAAAGACAATATGTAAAATTTGATGGCCCGGGATTTCCATATTCTTTTGAATACCCTGTTTATGCAAGAATTGCAAGGGACTCATCTTACTTTGATAAAGGCGCGGAAAATCCTTATTGGATCAATATTGACTTCCCTGCATTTAATGGAAAAATTTTTATCAGTTATAAAGTAATAGGTGGCGAGTCGGTTTATAAAGTAAAGACACCCGAAGGAAAATACAGAGATTCAATTGGCAAAAATACTTTTCAAAATATGGTAAACGATTCTTATAACCTTACTTATAAAAATGATATTAAAGCTTACTCAATAGAAGATAGTGTGATGCATACCCCGAATCACATCACAGGCATTTTTTTTCATCTTTCCGGAAGCGTGGCTACTGCCAAACAATTTTTTTTATCAGATACAGTTCATAATTTTTTGAGGGGGGCTTTCTATTTTGATGCAACTCCAAATGAAGATTCTCTCCG
>JBEPVC010000047.1:0-10594 GCA_041691235.1 Chitinophagaceae bacterium | reverse complement strand
TTTTCTTATCTATACTAAGTAAATTTGCACTCTATAATTATTAAACTTAAAATATAAAACTATGGCGTTTACACTACCGGCACTTCCATATAGCTTTGATGCATTGGAGCCAACTATTGATAAAGAAACTATGCAAATTCATCATGATAAACATCACCAGGCATACGTAGATAATCTTAATAAAGCAATTGCAGGAACTGAAAATGAAAATAAAACTTTGGAAGAATTGCTCGCTAAAGCGGGAAGTATAAGCCCCGCAGTTCGTAACAATGGTGGAGGCCATTGGAATCACAGTTTTTTCTGGGAGATTTTATCAAAAGATGGTGGTAAACCTGAAGGAAAATTAGCAGCTGCTATTGATGAGGCTTTTGGTTCCCTGGATGAAATGAAAGAAAAATTCAACGCCGCAGGTGCGGCGCGCTTTGGCAGCGGATGGGTTTGGGTAGGTGTTCTTAATGGGAAACTTGCTATTTGCTCTACACCAAACCAGGATAATCCTTTAATGGATGTTGCCGAATGTAAATGTAAGCCCATACTGGGTTGTGATGTTTGGGAACATGCTTACTACTTAAAATATCAGAATAAAAGGCCGGATTATTTAAAAGCTTTCTGGAGCGTTGTTAACTGGAAAAAAGTAGCTGAACATTTTGCCCGCTAGGGCTCCTTAGGAGAAAAGGCAAAATAATTTCTTATTGATTGTTTTAGAAAAACCATTGTCTTAACTGATAATGGTTTTTTCGTTTATGTATGGCCGTTATGGAACAGGATCGTGGCCGTGGCCACCCCATGGATTACAACTTGCTACTCTTTTTATTGTAAGCCATAAACCTTTCAGAGGGCCGTATTTTTTTAAAGCCTCAATCCCATATTGCGAGCAGGTAGGAGTATAACGGCACGAAGGACCCAGCCAGGGAGAGATAAGCCATTGGTATAATTTTATTAAAAAAATAAATGGCAGTGACGCTATATCTTTTAGACCCTTCATTTAAATTTTATCGCTTAAGATTTTTTCTAAATTTTATGCAAAGTTATTATACTAAAAATAAAAACCTGGCTGTAAGAAAAGCCAGGTTTTGTTAAGAAATAAATTAAATCGTATTCGCTATTTCAATAAATCTGCTGGAACAGGTTTTTCCAGCAAATATTTATAAATGAATTTTGTTTTTAGATTTTGAAAATGCAATCCTTTATTTCCGCCCCAGCCATGCCTTCCACCGGGATATACCATAAATTCAAAATCTTTTTTATCATCTTCAAGCTTACTTATTAATTGAAGACTGTTTTGCAGATGAACATTATCATCAATTTCGCCATGTGCAATTTGCAGCATTCCTTTATACTTATTTGCCCATGTTAAAACAGCGCTCGATTTATATCCTTCAGGATTATTAGCAGGAGTTCCCATAAATTTTTCAGTATAATGAGAATCGTACAAACTCCAGTCGGTAACACTTCCCCCCGCCATGCCGTATTTAAAAATATGTGCGCCATAAGTTAACGCATAACATGTCATGTAACCTCCATAGCTAAATCCGGTGATACAAATTTTTTCCGGATCGGCGTGTCTTTTATCAATCAAATATTTTACAATGGTACTGTAATCTTTTATTTCCCAATAACCAAGATTGTGATACATATAATTAACCCCTTCCTTTCCAAACTGCCCGCTGGCACGATGATCCATCGTTATCTGAATAATTCCTTCTTTTGCGTACCATTGTTGAAGATTATTAAAAGTCCAGTTATCCCAAACTGTTCCTGCATTTGGACCGCCGTAAATATTTATCACGACAGGGTATTTTTTCGAGCTATCCATATTAAGCGGCCATGTCACCAATGCGGGAAGATCAAATAATCCGTCATCGCTTTTTACTCTTATTAATTCTGTTTTTGCAATGTTATAATTGTCAAAATCTACACCTTTGCTGTTACCAAGCTCTGCAATTTTATTTCCCTTACTATTGAGAAGAGACATTTTTGACGGCGTATATGCATTACCGTAAGTTGTTATAAAATACGCACCTGAAGGCGACATAACGATGCGATTATTATAATCACCAAAAGTCAATCGCTTTAGATCTTTCCCGTTTAATTTTACACTGTAAAAATCAATTCGCGCAGAGTTTTCACGACCGCGGGCCAAGAAATAAACTGTGTTGCTTTTTTCGTCTATTCTTTCAATCCCTGTTACTGTGAACTTTCCTTCAGTTATTGGATTGATCAATTTTCCTTCAGTACTATAATAATACATATGCCGCCACCCGGTTTTATCGCTTAGCATCACAAAGTTTCCATTTTTCAAAAAAGTAACTCTGTCAAGATCATCAAGATCAATCCAGGTTTTTTGCGTTTCTTCATAAAAAACATTTTTAGCTCCCGTGCTTATGTTTACATTATATATTTTTAAATCATTCTGATCCCTGTTTATCCATAAAGCAAGCAAAGAACTTCCATCAGGCTTCCAGTAAGGCATGCCAAAATATTGATCATCATGCTCATTGAAATCGGCCCAGGTAATTTGACCATTATTTAAATGCGCAATTCCTATTTTTATTTCCGGGTTTTTATCGCCCGGTGCAGGATAGCGTTCTTTTTCAACAGAACCGTGTTGTCCCGAAGAATTGGTTATTCTAAATACCGGCACAGGACTGTCGTCTGTTTTAAAAAAAGCAATATTCCTGCTATCGGGACTCCACCAAAATGCTCGATAACGTGATCTTCTTCCCAGTATTTCCTCCGTATATAGCCAGCTTGCATATCCATTCATAAGGCTATCGTTACCATCAAAAGTGAATTGTTTTTCAGCTTTAGCGCTCAAATCAAAAACATACACGTTATTATTCTTCGTATAGGCTACATAGTTACTATCCGGTGAAAAAGTTGCGTTTTTCTCCTCCTCACTATCGTTGGTTAAACGAATCTCATTGCTTTCGCCATTCTTAAAATATAAATCGTTTCCTTTTTCAATAACTGATTTACCCCTGGTATTTTTTTTTGCATCCGGTTCAGTTTTTTGCATTTCCATTTCATGCAGCGTTTTCGGATCAAATAAAAATTGCTTTGCCGCTGAATCTTTAGCAGGCTTTCTTGAAAGAATGAAGCTGCCGTCATCGTTCCAGGAAATTACTTCGGGCAAAGGCACTGACATAGGAGGCATTTTATTTTTTAATAATTGGTCAGCAGTAAAATCTTTTTTTTGAGCCGTAAGAAAAAAAGGAGACAAACACAAACACAAAAAGACGGGTAGCTTAGTAATGAAATTTTCGCTCATGCTAAATTGGTTTTAGAGTAATAAAAACTACAAGGTAATATTTTACGCATACATCATTTGCGTTGAAAAAATCTATATAAAAAATTATATCCACACTCATTTCTTATCATGCTACAAACCCCTTATCTTTGCCGCAAATTTGAGGATTGTATGGATTTAAAAAGCACGAAATCTTTATTGGTAGCGGCTTTCAGCGCATTGCTGCTGAGTTTTCCTTCAGCAGTTTTTGCACAGGGAAATGATGAAAAACCGGCAGAAGAACATAAAAAAGGGTTTGATGCCAACGAGGTGATTTTCGGGCACGTTCTTGATGCACACGAATTTCACTTTCTTTCATACAAAGGTGATGATGGCAAAGAGCGTGAAGTATCCATCCCTTTGCCCGTAATTCTGTATTCCCCTCAAAAAGGTTTTGATTTTTTTATGTCGTCGAAATTTGATCATGGCGAGCAAACCTATAAAGGCTACGAATTGCTTACTAATAAAAAAATTGAAGAAGAAAAACTTGACCCAAAAAAATTCAATGCCGGCCAGATTGTACCTGTAAATGCCAACAATGATATAGATAACAGTGTAGTAGTTTATGATGTTTCTCTCACAAGAAATGTTGTGCAAATGTTCATTTCGTTGTTGCTTCTTTTATGGATTTTATTATACATGGCAAAACAATACAAAGCAGGTCACGGTATAACTACAGCACCTAAGGGAATTCAAAATATCATTGAACCCATTATAACTTTTATACGTGATGATGTTGCAATTCCAAATCTTGGGAAAAAGTATCAAAAATATTTTCCCTATTTGCTAACGGTATTCTTTTTCATTCTTATAAATAATCTTGTAGGTTTTATTCCGGGTTCTGCAAATGTCACGGGCAATATTGCATTTACATTGGTGCTTGCGGTTATTTCTTTTATCATTATTATGTTCAGCACCAAACGTCATTATTGGATGCACATAATATGGCCGCCTAATATACCTATTGGGGTAAAAATTATATTAATCCCTGTGGAAATTTTGGGCATTTTTACAAAGCCATTTGCATTAATGATACGACTTTTTGCAAATATGATTGCAGGCCATATTATTATTATTTGTTTGATTTCGCTGATATTTATTTTTGGTTCGTTAAGCGTTGGCATTGGCTGGGGATTTTCGCCGCTTTCAGTAGCATTTGTAATTTTTATTTATTTAATTGAATTATTGGTAGCCTTTTTACAAGCGTATATTTTTACAGTGCTTACTGCTGTATTCATAGGACAGGCTTTTGAAGGCAGTCATAGTGATGTAGATGGCCATGAAGATGCTGTAATAGTTTAGCAATTTCTTTTTTAATATAAAACAAGTATCATGGATGTATTGAATGTTTTTTTAAGCACGACAGTTTGGGCAAATGCAGGTGGCGCTATTGGTGCCGGTTTGGGTGCAGTAGGCGCGGGCATTGGTATCGGGCAAATTGGTAAGGGCGCAGTAGAAGCTATTGCCCGTCAGCCGGAATCTGCCAACGAAATCAGGGCTAACATGATTCTTACAGCTGCTTTGGTAGAAGGGGTTGCCCTTTTCGCGGTAATTGTAGGTATTCTGGCAATGTTCGTGTAACAAAATTATTACTACACCCGAAGCACAGGGCGGAGAGTGTAGTAATTTATGGTTAATCCTTTTCAAGAAATTGAGAAGTCTATAATATCTTTTAAAAAAAAATTATGCAATTACTTACTCCCGCTTTTGGATTAATTATTTGGACTTTACTGGCCTTCGTTATTTTCTTTTTTATTTTAAAAAAATTTGCATGGAAGCCGATTCTTAATTCAATGAACCAACGTGAAAAAGGAATTGCCGATTCATTAGCTACTGCAGAAAAAGTGAAGAAAGAAATGGCTGAATTAAAAAATGAGAACGAAGCGCTTCTGGCTCAGGCCCGGGAAGAAAGAGCACAGATGATGAGAGAAGCTAAGGAAACACGGGATAAAATAATAAGCGAAGCGAAAGAACAGGCAAGATTGGAAACAAATAAAATTATTGCTGATGCACAGGGAGCAATTACCCAGCAGAAAATGGCCGCTATAACCGATCTTAAAAACCAGGTTGGTAACTTAGTAGTAGAAGTAAGTGAAAAAGTGCTGCGCCGCGAATTAAATAATAAAGAAGAGCAGGAAAAATATATTCAGCAATTAGCTCAGAAGGTTGATTTAAATTAGAATTAAATATTGATACATGCAAAATCCCAGGTTAGCGCAGCGATATGCAAAGAGCCTTATTGATTTATCAGTAGAACTTAAACGACTTGATGCGGTTTATGATGATATTTTGTTGCTGAATCAGATATGCAGTAAGAGCCGCGAATTTGTTTTAATGCTTAAGAGCCCCATTATAAAGGATGATAAAAAATACAAAATAATTGCGGGTGTAACCGAAAATAAAATTTCTGAAATCACCCAAACCTTTATTAAGCTGCTTTCCAGCAAAAACAGGGAATCAACCCTGCCTGAAATAATATCTTCTTTTATTGAGCAATACAATAAATTGAAAGGAATTCATAAGGTGAAGCTGACAACCGCAGCTCCCCTATCAGATACCATAAAAAATTCTTTCATTGAAAAAATTGAAGCTACAAACACTTTAAAAAATATTCAGCTTGAAACAGTTGTGAATGAAAAGCTAATCGGAGGCTTTGTTTTAGAGATGGAAGGAAAACTAATCGACGCCAGTATTTTAAGAGATCTTAATGATGTAAAAAAGCAGTTCGCTAATAACGACTATATCCATAGGCTCAGGTAATTCTTATCAACAGCAATAATTTTTCATTCTTAAATACCGTTGGATATTAGAAATAATTTATCGTTACTTTTATTTTCTAAATCTAACTCCCATGCCTACCAGAAAAATTGTTTTCACACTATTATTTTTTTCATCGACCTTTTTTTCCTGTAAACATCACTCATCTTACAATAATGAATTTCCTGAGCATGAAATTCCGGCAAATGATATAATAGAACGTAATGCTTATGAATTTAATCTTTTAAAAGATCCGTCAACAGGTAAAATACCCGCCGGTATTACTGAAAAAGCCCATTTGCAGGGAATAAATTTACCGGAAAAGGCGCAGATAACTTCAACCCAAAATTTAAATAGTTACACTCCGGTTGGTCCGGATAACCTTGGCGGAAGAACAAGGGCTTTTGCTTATGACGTTAGATACAATGGTACTACTAACCAGGTTGTGATTGCGGGCAGTGTTAGCAGTGGCGTGATGCGATCTAATAATGGCGGCGCTTCATGGTCAGGAGTTGCAGGTACTGTCAATATTCACGATATAACATGTGTTGCGCAAGATCCACGACCTGGATTCCAGGACAACTGGTATTTGGGAACAGGCGAATCTTCAGGTAATTCTTCTTCTGGTAATGGAGCTTTCAGACTGGGTTCAGGTGTATATAAGTCAACAGATAACGGGCTTAGCTGGGCTAAACTCGCTGCTTCAAACCCCGGTACTTATGAGGCTTTCGACAGAGTCGAAGATCTCATTACAAGAATTATAGTAAATCCTGTTAATGGCGATGTGTATATGGCTTGTGTAAGCACCATTAAAAGATCCACAAACGGTGGTTCCACCTGGACTACGGTATTGAATGCATCTGCATCGAGTTCTGCGGATATGACGGATATCGTTTGCACCTCAACCGGAATTTTATATGCGGCATTTGCAGGCAGCACCACCATTGCTGCCGGAGATGGGGTATGGACATCTTCCACCGGGAATACCGGAAGCTGGACACATATCGCAGGAAATAGTGTTCCTGCAGGATGGAAAGCCTCGGCTTCCTACGGAAGAATTGTGCTGGCGTTGGCGCCTTCCAATCAGAATATTTTATATGCGGCTTACGACAATAAACTTGTTGGCATTGATTGCGATTTTTTTAAATACGATGCTGCCTCAACAGCATGGTCTTCCAACAGAAGCGCAAACCTTCCCGATGATGGTTTTGGAAAATTTTCAACGCAGGGGGGTTACGATTTAGCCATTGGGGTAAAACCGGATGACCAAAATTTTTTAATTCTTGGAGGAACAAATGCATATACTTCACCTGATGGATTTGCTACGTTAGGGAATTATACTAAGATAGGAGGTTACTCCACCGCTAATCATCACCCTGATGTTCATACATTTTCATTTGAACCCGGGTCTAATATTAAAATGGTTTCAGGAGATGATGGAGGTATCCAGTTAACTTCAAATGTTACGGCAGGAATAGTAACGTGGACACCATTAAACAACGGATACCAAACATTTCAATATTATTATGTTGCTATTGATCCTACTTTGGGAAGCACAAAATATATTGGTGGCGCACAGGATAATGGAACCACCTATAGAAATTTGGGCACTAATTCCATGCTCCAGGTTTTAGGCGGCGATGGAGTGTCAGTCGGTATTTCCAACGGCAATACTTTTCATTATGTAGGCTCTCAAAGCGGGGATTTCTATAGAAGACTGTCCACGGCCCCTGTCAACACAGGCTTCCCTTTAAAGCCTGCTGCGGAAAGTAACAAAGGTTTATTCGTTACATTATTTTATTTGGACCCGGATAACACAGAAAATTTATATTATGCCAATAGTAATCGACTTTGGCGCACTATTAGCGCCAGCACGGTTCTATCTACTACAATAGGCGTTAATGGCTGGAACCAAATGACCGGTACTTCAGGTGCTGTTACGGGAAATATAACTTCATTTGCAACTACAAGAGGTACATACGATGCAACGCACAACTTATATATCGGAACAGATGGTGCTAAAATATTTCGTTTGAAAGACCCAAAAAACGCTGCTACAGGAACCGTTCCGGATAATATTACTCCTGTAGGAATAACTGCCGGTTCCACCGTTATAGGAATTGCTGTTGCTCCTCAAAATGATGATACCGTAGTGGCGGTGATATCAAATTATGGTGCCGCAAGTGTTTTTTGGACTGGCAATGCAACTGCTGCAACTCCCGTGTGGTATAATGTGGAAGGTACAGGTGCAGGTAAACTAGATCTTCCTTCTTTTCGTTCGTGTGCTATTGTTAGCACCTCTTCGGGATTTGAATATTATGTTGGCACCTCAGTAGGTTTGTTTAGTGCTACAGCAATTGACGGAACTTCCCAGGCCACCGCAAATAATACCTCATGGGTAAGAGAAGGAACCAACATAATTGACGAATCGGTAGTTACTTCTCTCGCTGTGCGTAATGTTGATAATACACTACTGGTCGGCACACACGGAAATGGAATGTTTGTTGCAAATATTTTATCAGCTTTGCCAGTTACTTTAACTTCTGTTGATGCAAGAAAATCCGGAAATACAGTAGATGTGCTTTGGAGCGTATCGTCTGAAAGTAACATCAGGCAATACGATGTTGAAAGAAAATACGAAAACGAAAATTCGTTTGAACAAGTAGGTTTGGTGCAATCCATCACCAGTACAACTTCTTTAAAGAGCTATAGTTTTATTGACAATAACCCGTCTTTTAATAATGGAACCATTTTATACCGATTAAAAATTATTGATAAGGACAATAGAATAAGTTATTCCAAAATTGTTTCTGTAAAAGGAAATCAAAATAATTTCATAACCAACGTTTATCCTACTCTTGTTCATAACGAACTTAACATTCAGGTATCGCAATCGCCAAGTATAAAAACATTTAGAATTTCAATTTTCGGAATAAACGGACAGGCTTTCTTAAATAAAGAATTCGAATTTAAAAACACAAAGATTTCTACAACAAACTATCCCGCCGGTAGTTATGTTTTGGTTATCAAAAATGGAAAAGACACATTTACTTCCAAATTTATAAAACAATAGAAACGTTCAATAGCTTTGAAATCCGGAGAATTAAAATCTCCGGATTTTTTTATTTTAAAACTTATATTGCCCCTCAAATTTTTGCCATTCAGAAATTGAAAACATACCTTTGCAGCCACAAAAAAATAAACATATCTTATGGTTGATATTAAACCTGATGAAATTTCGGCTATTCTTCGCAGACAGCTTACTAATTTCAACGTAGAAGCCAATCTTGAAGAAGTGGGAACCGTTTTGCAAATAGGAGATGGTATTGCACGTATTTACGGATTAAATAATGTTAGCTCCGGGGAATTAGTTGAATTTGAAAATGGAGTAAAAGCTATTGCACTCAATCTTGAGGAAGACAATGTTGGTGTGGTGCTTATGGGCGATAGCGGCGACATTAAAGAAGGCGGTACAGTAAGGCGCACAGGTAAAATTGCTTCTATAAAGGTTGGGGACGGGTTGGCAGGTCGCGTTATTAATACACTCGGCGAGCCAATCGATGGCCGGGGACCTATAACCGGTGAGTTATATGAAATGCCTCTTGAAAGAAAGGCTCCCGGAGTAATTTTTCGTGAACCGGTAAAACAACCTTTACAAACCGGAATTAAGGCTATCGATGCTATGATTCCTATCGGGCGCGGACAACGTGAGTTAGTAATCGGTGATCGCCAAACCGGGAAGAGTGCAATTTGTATAGATACGATTATTAATCAAAAAGAATTTTATAAAGCCGGCAATCCCGTTTATTGTATTTATGTTGCTATCGGGCAAAAAGCTTCTACAATTGCCAACGTAATGAAGGTGCTTGAAGATAAGGGAGCGATGGCCTATACAACCATCGTAGCAGCATCAGCATCAGACCCGGCGCCTCAACAATTTTATGCTCCTTTTGCCGGGGCGGCATTAGGTGAATTTTTTCGCGATACGGGTAGATCTGCATTAATTATTTATGATGATTTAAGTAAGCAGGCAGTAGCTTATCGGGAAGTGTCGCTTTTGTTAAGAAGACCTCCGGGACGTGAAGCCTATCCTGGTGATGTGTTCTATTTGCATAGCCGGCTTCTTGAAAGAGCAGCAAAAATTATTCAGAAAGATGAGATTGCACAAAAAATGAATGATCTTCCTGAAAATATAAAGCATCTTGTAAAGGGCGGCGGTTCATTAACTGCGCTTCCTATTATTGAAACCCAGGCCGGTGACGTGTCGGCATATATCCCTACTAATGTTATCTCTATTACTGACGGGCAGATTTTCCTGGAAGGTAATTTGTTTAATGCCGGTATTCGCCCGGCAATTAACGTGGGTATTTCAGTAAGCCGTGTGGGTGGCAACGCACAAATAAAATCAATGAAAAAAGTTGCAGGCACGCTCAAACTCGACCAGGCATTATACCGTGAAATGGAAGCATTTTCAAAGTTTGGCGGCGACTTAGATGCAGCTACAAAATCAGTATTGGATAAAGGTGCCAGAAACGTTGAAGTGCTTAA
>JBEPVC010000046.1:0-10646 GCA_041691235.1 Chitinophagaceae bacterium | reverse complement strand
TTTTAAATTTATCATTAATTAACAAATGAAAAAAAAATTATGGCTTAAATATTGATTTATATTGCACATAAAATTTTTAAAAGATGAAAAATATTACATTGTTTGTTGTGTTTATTCTGGCATTGGTGTTTGCTCAGTTTGCAAATGGGCAATCAGTTGATGAAATAATTAATCAATACGTGCTGGCACGGGGAGGTAAGGATAAAATAAATTCTGTGAAATCAATTTATCTCGAAGGCACCCGTCAAATGATGGGTAACGAAGTTGAGGTAAAAGTCACCAAGGTGGATGGCAAGCTTAACCGTGTAGATTTTGAATTTGGAGGTAACAGCGGCTATACAATCGTTACCCCAGATAAGGGATGGACATATATTCCTATGCGTTCCGATAAAGCTGAAGAAATGCCCGCAGAGCAGTTGAAAGGAATGCAGAGCCAGCTTGATATTGCAGGCCCGCTTGTTGACTACGCATCGAAAGGATACAAAGCAGAGTTGAAAGGAAAAGAAACAATTGGCGGCAAAGAAGCCTATCATATCGATCTGACATCTTCCGCAGGAAAAGTATTTTCATATTATATAGATACTCAAACACATCTTTTAATTCAAACAAGACAAATGAGTGAAGCCGGTGGCCCGAATGGCGGAGAAGCAAAAGAAGTAATTACAGATTTAAGTGATTATAAAGATATCGGTGGCGTAATGTTTCCACAAACCATAACAACTGAAGGTACAGGCATGGGTAGTGGTGCAATGACCTTTGATAAAATAGAAGTAAACATTCCCGTTGACGAAAAGTTATATAAACCATCAAATTAAAAAATCAATATTTAAAAAAGATGCCGGTAATTGCGGCATTTTTTTTTATGTTATAGTATACTTTTCTTCAAAAATTTTTTCACCGTATACATTTTTTAGTTAAACAAGATTAGTTTATAATCCCAAACGGAAGTAGTAATTTACTCATCCAAAATTTAATAAACTTATTTTATGAAGTTATTTCTTTCGTTTATCATTTCTACCTGCTCGTTAGTTTCAACTGCGCAAAACAATGTGGATTCTGTAGTAAATAAATTAATTGATACAATGGGGGGCAGAGATAAATTACTTGCCATAAATACAATAAAGAAAAGCGGGAACGTAGAATTTTCGGGACAAAAAATTCCGATTACATATTATGCTGTAAATAATGTTGCAGAAAGAACTGAGTTTACATTTAGCGGAATGACGGGTTATAATATTCTTACCAAAGATTCCGGGTATAACTTCAGTCCATTCCAGGGACAAACATCTCCGGAAAATATGACTGCTGAAGATGTAAGACTTTCGCAAGATGAAATAGATCTTGCGGGTGTGTTAGTTGATTATAAAAAGAAGGGATACACAATTGATCTGTTGGAAAATGAAGATGTTGATGGGGTTGATGCCATACAATTAAAAATAAATATTGACCCAAATAAAACGCTTTATTATTTTGTTGATCCTTCAACGTATTACATTATAAGGATAAAAAGTGTTACCAACAGCAATGGCCAGCAAAACATTAATACAACTAATTTCTACAATTTCAAAAAGACGAAGGAAGGGGTATTATTTCCTTATACTTTTGATAATATAACCTACGATACAATTGAAATAAATATTCCTATAGATCCCAATTTATTCAAACCAACTAAATAAAATAACTGCATTCAATTCAAAATCATTAATCATGTTTATGAAAAAAATATTTGTTTTTTCAACCGTATTTTTTTTAACCGCTACACTTAATGCACAAATAACTTCAGCTACTTTTGGAAGTTTGCAGGCAAGGCAAATTGGCCCGGCTGTAATGGGTGGAAGAATTACTTCAATTGATGGCGTAAATAATGAGCCACGCACTTTATATGTTGGAACAGCCGGCGGCGGCGTATGGAAAACAACAAATGCAGGAGTTTCTTTTAGTTCTGTTTTCGATAAATATTGTCAGAGTATAGGTGCTGTAGCAATTGATCAGCAAAACCCAAAAACGATTTACGCAGGTACAGGCGAAAGTAATATGCGCAATACAGTTTCAGTAGGTGATGGTTTATACAAAACAACAGATGGAGGAGATAACTGGACAAAAATCGGTGGCCTTGACAGTACAGAGCATATCAGTAAAATAATTGTCAATCCAAAAAATTCAAACATAGTGTATGTTGCTGCGCCCGGTCCTTTATGGAGTGATAGTAAAAACAGGGGCTTGTATAAATCAGCGGATGGAGGAAAAACTTTTGATAAAATTTTATATGTAAATGAAAAAACAGGCGTAGCCGATATTGCAGTAGATCCAACCAATCCGGAAATCGTCTATGCGACAACGTGGGAATTCAGGCGGTTGCCTTATGCATTTAATTCAGGCGGAAAAGGAAGTGGAATTTATAAAAGTACTGATGGAGGAAAAACATGGAAAGAATTAACTAACGGCCTGCCACCAAAACCATTTGGCCGTACCGCAATTACATTAGCACCAAGCGCTCCTCAAAATTTAATTGCAATTGTGGAATCAGAAAAAACAGGCTTATATATTTCTTCAGATGGAGGCGAAACCTGGAAACAACAAAGTGCAACATTAAATGTTGTATCAAGGCCTTTTTATTTTTCGTGCCTTGTTATTGATCCAAAAGATCCGAGAAGAGTTTATCGCCCGGGTTTCGGTTTTAGTTACAGCGATGATGGTGGTTTTTCTTTTACTGATGGTGGCGGAAATGTGCATTCGGATCATCATGCACTATGGATAAATCCTAATTATACCAATCAAATGTATTTAGGTACAGATGGCGGTTTATATATGAGCAGCGACAAAGGAGCAACATGGATGATTTTATCATCTTTACCTGTATCACAGTTTTATCATGTTACTTATGATATGAAGGAGCCATATAACGTTTACGGCGGACTGCAGGATAATGGAAGTTGGACTGCACCTTCTCAAAGTGCAGGTGGTATTGAAAACGGTGACTGGAAAGATATAAGTGGCGGTGACGGTTTTTGGGTACAGGTTGATGGTATAAATCCGGATATAGTTTATGCAGAATCACAGGGAGGAGAAATTCAACATATAGATTTAAAGCAAGGCAAATCATTTGGAGTAAAACCACAACAGGCATTGAACGATGAGAAACTTCGCTTTAACTGGAATACACCTATCGTAATAGGAACAAAAAATAAAAAAAATCTTTATATCGCCGCTCAGTATTTATATAAGTCAGACGATGAAGGTAGAAACTGGACAAAAATTTCTCCTGATTTAACTACCAACAATAAAGCAAAACAAAAACAGGAAGAAAGTGGTGGGTTAAGTGCTGATAATACTTCTGCTGAAAATCATTGTACCATTTTTACCATTGCAGAATCACCTTTTGATGAAAATATTATTTGGGTGGGAACTGATGATGGAAATTTACAATACACTTTAGATGGGGGAAAAAACTGGACCAATGTGTCAAAAAATTATGCTGCGGCGGGAATACCTGCTCAAATGTGGGTAAGCAGTATTGAACTTTCCAAGTTTGATAAAAATGTTTTATTTGTAACATTTGATAACCACATGTATGGCGATAAAAATACATACATTGCAAAATCTGTTGATATGGGTAAAACATGGACACTCTTCAAAAGCACCGAGTTTACAGGGTTTGCACAAAAATTAAAAGAAGATAATGTAAATAAAAATTTATTATTTGCCGGAACGGAGATGGGATTATTTGCAACTTTAGATGGTGGATTGAACTGGTTTAGAATGAAAAATAATATTCCATGGAAAGCAATGGTACGTGATATTCAAATTCAGCCGGCAACAAATGATTTAATAGTAGCCACCCATGGCAGGGGCATCATTATAGTTGATGATATAACACCTATACGCAACATGACAAAGGAGGTTGCTGATGAAGAAGTACATGTTTTTGATTCCAAACCTATAATCATAACTATGGGTAAAAATTATATTGGCAGCGGTAATGGTGATGGTTATATTGGAAGAAATACTTCACAACAGGCGCCTATTGAATATTATTTTAAAAACAGGATAAACACCGGAAAAGTAACTATTGAAATTTATGATAAGAATGGCAAACTCGTACAAGCAATGCCAGGAACCAAACGTAAAGGAATTAATGTAGTTTACTGGAACATGCGTAGTACGCCGCCAAGCGTTGCAGGTGGCGGCGCAAAAGCTGATAACAGTGGCTTTATTGCACCTGAAGTTTTGCCGGGCGAATACACAGTAAAAATAAAAATGGGTGATAAATATTATGAGAATAAAATACAAATGCAACGTGATGAAAAAGGTGATATGACACTTGCAGATATGGAGCAGCAATATAATACTGCCATGCAACTTTATAACATGCATGAGCGGCTTGCTAAACTCGTAGATAGTATAAGCCTGAAACAAAAAATGCTGAAAGACAATATGGATAAAGTAAAAAGCCCGTCAGTAAAAAAAATAGTACAGGAATATTATGATAAGCTTGAAAGTCTACGAAGTGGTTTATTGGCAACAAAACAAAAATCTATTTTTGCTGATGAGAAAAAACTGAGAGAAAATATTTCAGAAGTTTATTCAGCAGTTTGTTTCCAGGAAACAAGACCATCTAATTTGCAAATAGAAAGAACACAGGTTTTGCAACAGGAATTAGGAGACGCTGAAAAGTTAAACACTACTATTAATGATAGATATTATGAAAAGGTGAAAGCTAAGCTGATGCAAGACCAACTTGATAAAATTAAAAATAAACCGCCCGAAAAAAATAAACTAAATTAAACTGTGCTCAAATAAAGTGTTCCCAAATAATTCGGGAACACTTCTTATTTTTACTACTCTCATCAAATCTTTAAGTATCTATTTCTATGAAAAAAATATTCATTCTTCTATTTTCAATATCTATTGCCTTATTTTCTTCAGCACAAAAAAAACAAAAAGCGATTGCAAATGATGATAGTATTCTGTTAAGTAAAACGAAATTCAGGTTGGTAGGCCCATTCCGCGGCGGAAGAAGCGGTACCGTAGCTGGTGATTACAAAGATAGAAATACATTTTATTTTGGTGCTACAGGCGGTGGTGTTTGGAAAACACAGGATGGCGGGAGTAACTGGAAAAATGTTTCAGATAAATTTTTTGGTGGATCAATCGGCAGCGTTGCAGTAGCTCCGTCTAATTCTTCCATAGTGTATGTTGGCGAAGGAGAAAGTACCCTACGCGGCAACGTTAGTGAAGGGCATGGCATGTGGCGCAGCGAAGATGGGGGCAGAAACTGGAAACACATTGGATTGGATGATTCAAGACATATCATGCGCATTGTAATTCATCCAACCAATCCTGATATTGTTTGGGTTGCGGCTCTTGGTCATTTGTTTGAAAAATCTGATGAACGTGGAATTTATAAAACAATTGATGGGGGAAAAACATGGAAAAGAGTTTTGTTTAATGATGATAAAAGCGGCGGAGCAGAACTGGTTATGGAGCCTGGAAATCCTTCAGTTTTATATGCGGCAACGTGGACGGTTAAACGCACTCCGTATAGTCTTGAAAGTGGTGGTTCAGGAAGTGCCTTGTGGAAGAGCACAGACGGTGGTGAAAGCTGGAAAAAATTGAACGATAAGAAAGGTTTTCCCGGCAAAACGATAATCGGGAATATTGGAATTGCTGTATCGCCTGTAAATACTGAGAGAGTGTTTGCCTTGGTTGAATCAGAAAAAGGTGGCTTGCTGAGAAGTGATGATGGTGGTGAAACATGGACGAACGTAAGCACTGATGCAAACATTCGCCAGCGTGCATGGTATTTCAGTAAAATTTATTGCGATCCAAAAAATGAAGATATCGTTTATGGCCTCAATGTAAATATGTATCGCAGTTTAGATGGCGGAAAAACTTTTAAAGAGATTAATACACCTCATGGAGATCATCATGATTTATGGATTGATCCCGAAAATGCAGATCGCATGATTGTTGCTGATGACGGTGGTGCACAAATTAGTTTTGATAAAGGCGAAAACTGGAGTACCTATTACAACCAGCCAACAGCGCAGTTTTACAGAGTTTCAACGGATAATAATTTTCCTTACAGAATTCTTGGAGCGCAGCAGGACAACTCCACAGTACGTGTTTTATCAAGAACAGAAGGAAGTGAAATAAATCAAAGCAATTGGACATCAACTGCAGGTTTTGAAAGTGGTTATGTTGTTGCAGATCCTTTAAATCCTGATATTGTATATGGAGGAAATTATGGAAATCTTATTTCGCGCTTTGATCATAAAACGGGTGAAAACCGTGCAGTAAGTGTGTGGCCGGTATATGATTTAGGCAGTGGCGCTGATATTTCCAAATACAGGTTTCAATGGAATTTTCCTATTTTCTTTTCATCCAATAATCCAAAAAAATTATACACTGCGGGCAATGTTTTATTTGCAACTGAAAACGAAGGAGCCACATGGACTGCCTTGAGCGGTGACCTTACGACAAATGATAAAAGCAAACAAAAATCAAGTGGTGGGCCTATTACACAAGATAATACAGGAGCCGAAATTTATTGCACCATTTTTACCGCAATGGAATCGCCGCTTGAAAAAGATTTGTTATGGACAGGAAGTGACGATGGTCTTATAAATGTAAGTAAAGATGATGGCGGGCATTGGGAAAATGTTACGCCTCCCGCTGCAGGAAAATGGATGATGTGGAATTGTGTGGAAGCTGATCCGTTTAAAAAAGGAACTGCCTATTTTGTAGGAACAAAATATAAGCTGGATGATTATACGCCTTATATTTTTGTTACAAATGATTATGGCAAAACGTGGAATAAGATAACTAGCGGTATAGCCCCCACGCATTTTGCAAGATGTCTTCGCGCGGATAAAAAACGACCTGGCCTTTTATACTGCGGAACTGAATATGGAATGTATATAAGTTATGATTATGGAGCAAACTGGAAGCCATTCCAGCTCAACTTGCCAATAGTTCCAATCACAGATCTTACTATAAAAAATAATGACCTGGTTGTAGCAACCCAGGGAAGATCATTTTATGTGCTTGATGATTTAACCGTTGTGCAAAACTTAGATAAAAATGTTACTCAAAATGATTTGTATATTTTTCCTGTGGAAGATGCGTACCGCATGAATGGCTCACAAAACTTAAACGTAAAGAATGCCGGTATGAATCCTTCCAACGGTGTTGTGGTAAATTATTTTTTGAAAAATTTTGAAGACAGCAACATAGTTAAAATTTTTATACTGGATAAAGACAAAAATGTGGTCAGCAGCTTTAGCACAAAGCCATCGGGAGATACAGCAAAGATTGAAGTTAATAAGGGAATGAATCAGTTTGTATGGAATATGTACTACACACCTGCCGAGAAAATAGAAGGAATGGTATTATGGAATGGAAGTGTGCCGGGACCGAAAGCAATTCCGGGTAAATATTATGTAAGAATAATAAATAATAGAAAAGATAGCACAGAAGCAGAAGCAAACATAAAACCAAATCCGAATTTTAAAGAAACGCAACAGGAATATGAAGATCAGTTCAAATTTTTAATTTCTGTAAGAGATAAATTTTCTGAAATACAAAAAGCTATTAAGCACATTCGCGAAATAAGGATCCAGTTGAATGATTTTATAGCAAGACAAGGAAAAGATACAGTTGGCGAAATCAAAACTCTGGCCGATTCAATCAATAATAGAATGACAAGAATTGAAGAAGCGCTTTACCAGACAAAAGCAAAAAGCGGGGAAGATGTTTTAAATTACCCGGTTCGTTTGAACGACCAGGTTTCTGCTTTGTATGATTATGCAGCGTCAGGAAATTATCCGCCAACCCAACAGGTAGAGGAAGCGTATTCATTTCTAAGTACCAAAGCAGATGTAGAACTTGACAAGCTGAAAACAATTATGGATGTGGATATACCGAAATTTAATCAACTTGTTATAAAAAAACAACTTCCCGTTATAGGTATTAAGAAGGAATAATTTTTAATTAAATATTATTTTGACTAAACTTGATTTTTATTGTTCCAGTAAATCGGGTCTTTTTTCTTTTGTTTTTTCTGTCGCTTGGTTGTGTCGCCATTCCTCAATCTTTGCATGATTGCCACTCATTAAAATTTCTGGCACTTTCCATCCCCTGTAATCTTCGGGACGTGTATAAACCGGCGGAGCTAATAAATTATCCTGGAAAGAATCTGTTAGTGCGGAGGTTTCATCATTCAAAACGCCGGGCAATAATCTTCCGATTGCATCAACTAAAACAGCAGCGCCCAATTCACCTCCACTTAACACGTAATCACCAATAGAAATTTCTTTGGTAATAAAGTGATCGCGCACTCTTTGATCAACGCCTTTATAGTGGCCACATATCAATAATAAATTCTTTTTTAAAGACAATGCATTTGCAGTTTTTTGTTGAAACTTTTCTCCGTCCGGGGTAAGAAAAATTATTTCATCGTATTGTGTATTCTTTTGTAGCGATTCAATTGCATTTACCAAAGGTTCAATCATCATTACTAATCCCGCACCACCACCAAACTGGTAATCATCTACCTGGCCATGTTTATAATTTGTATAATCTCTTACATTAAAAATATTTATTTCAAGCAACCCTTTCTCTTTTGCCCGTTTTAAAATTGAATGTGCAAAAAAGCTTTCCATTAATTGAGGAACTACAGATAATATATCAATCTTCATTTTACAAATGTAAGCAGTCTTGCTGCTGTGATTTTTAATAAAGTTTAATTTAAAAAATCATCAAGATTGCGCTTTTCTTTTTTTGTAGGTCTTCCTTTTTTACTTTTTCTTTTTCCCGTATTAAAAACAAAGGCAGTCGATTGAATTTTTTCTTTTTCTTCTTCTTCAGGAGTGAGATCAATATAATATTTTATTGCTTGCGAATGCTGGACACGGCTATGCAACAATGCGGTTACTTCTATAAGCCATTTTATTGCTTCCGTTTTCACTTCATATTGCTCTCCGACGCTTACCGTTTTCGCAGCTTTAACATTTAATCCTTTGCATTTTACTTTTCCGTTGTTACAAGCCTCAGAAGCGAGGTTTCGTGTTTTAAAAAGCCTGATGCTCCATAAATATTTATCAATTCTCAATTTTTCTTTTTCTGCCATGCACAAATTTATGCTTGAATTACATAAATGGTATTAAAATGTGGATCGTGTTTATGTATTTTTACCGATAAACTAAAAACGAAATGAAATATACTCACCGTGGATTTTTTCTGCTTATTATTCTTTTAAATTTTACCCTTTTATCTTTCTCACAATTTGGTGAAAAGGAAATTGACTGGACAACTGACGGTAACGCCTACCTGAAAATAAAAGACGGCGATATTGTGAAGATCGATCCAAAAACTAATGCTGAAACTGTTATAGTAAAAAAGGATCAATTAATTCCCACGGGCGAAGAAAAACCTCTGGACTTTAAAGTCTATAGCTTCTCGCCTGATTATAAAACTTTGCTGATTTTTACTAATACTGCTAAAGTGTGGCGTTATAACACACGTGGCGATTATTGGATTTTAAATGTTGCTTCTAACCAGCTGACGCAATTAGGCAAAGGCTTGCCATCTCAGTCTTTAATGTTTGCAAAAATTTCTCCTGATGGAAATAAGGCAGCTTATGTAAGCGGGCATAACATTTATTTAGAAGATCTCTCTTCGCATCAAATAACACAGCTTACAAAAGATGGTACAAGAAAACTTATTAATGGAACTTTTGATTGGGTATATGAAGAAGAATTAGATTGCCGGGACGGATTCAGATGGAGCCCCGATAGTAAAATGATTGCGTTCTGGCAGGTAGACGCTACTAAAATCCGCGATTACTACATGTTGAATACTACTGATTCGGTATACTCTCATATTATTCCTGTAGAATATCCAAAAGTAGGACAGCCACCCTCACCCGTACGCATAGGTGTAATTACAGTAAGCGACGGTAATATAAAGTGGATGGATATTCCCGGCGATCCACAGGAACATTATCTTCCGAGAATGGAATGGGCAGATAACTCAAGTGAGTTAGCAGTACAGCAATTGAACAGGAAACAAAATGAAAGCAAGCTCTTTTATTGTAACATAGTTACCGGAGCAGCGAATAATTTTTATACCGAAAATGATAAGGCATGGATTGATATTAAATCACGCTGGAATAACGGTGACCCAACAGGATGGGAATGGCTGAATAATGGAAAGGAGTTTTTGTGGGTAAGCGAGAAAGACAGATGGCGGCATATTTATTTATTAAGCCGCGATGGTAAAAAAGAAACATTGATTACAAAAGGTGATTATGATATTGACAATATCAAATGTATAGACGATAAAAATAATTATGTCTATTTTATGGCTTCACCGAATAATGCGACGCAACTTTATTTATATAGAACAAAGCTTGATGGAAAAGGAAAGCTTGAACTGCTTTCACCTAAAGAAATGACCGGCACGCATGATTATAATATATCACCTTATGCAAAGTATGCCATGCATGATTTCTCAAACTATAAAACTTTTCCTGCACGGGAATGGATTTCATTACCTGATCATAAACCTTTAAGTGAAGAGAAAAGCATTTCAAAAAATATGAAAGTAAATGAAAACAGCGGAGTTGAATATTTTAAAGTAACTAC
>JBEPVC010000045.1:0-10666 GCA_041691235.1 Chitinophagaceae bacterium | reverse complement strand
AAGATAAAGATGGCAACCTTCATCTTAGCCGCAAGCAGGCAAGAACTACACGTGCGTGGGAAAAAATTGTTGAAATGCATAAAACCGGTGAAATTGTTACCGGTCTTGTTACCAGCAAAACAAAAGGCGGACTTATCGTTGACGTATTTGGAATGGAAACTTTCTTACCGGGTTCACAAATTGATGTTAAGCCTGTTACTGATTACGATCAGTTTGTAGGCAAAACGATGGAATTTAAAGTTGTAAAAATTAATGAAACAATAAAGAACGCAGTTGTATCTCACAAGGCGCTTATTGAAAGTGATATTGAGCAACAGCGTGCGGAAATTATCGGCAAGCTTGAGAAAGGTCAGGTACTTGAAGGAACAATTAAAAATATTACAGACTTCGGTGCATTCCTTGATCTCGGTGGATTAGATGGGTTGTTGTATATAACAGATATAAGCTGGGGACGTATTAATCATCCAAGCGAAGTATTAAAGCTGGATCAGAAACTAAACGTTGTTGTTCTTGATTTTGATGATGATAAAAAACGTATCAGCCTTGGATTAAAACAATTAACTCCGCATCCATGGGATACTTTACCTGAGAATATTAAAGAGGGCGAAATAGTAAAAGGTAAAGTTGTAAATATTGAAGATTACGGTGCATTTCTAGAAATATTCCCCGGCGTGGAAGGCCTTGTTCACGTAAGTGAAATTACATGGGCCAATACACCGATCAATGCAAAAGAATTCTTTAAGCTTGGCGACGAGTACGAATCAAAAGTAGTTACGCTAAGCAAGGAAGATCGCAAGATGAGCTTATCTATTAAGCAAATGACCGAAGACCCATGGAATACAATCGAAACCAGGTATCCGGAAGGAAGCAAGCACAAAGGACTTGTAAAAAACATTACTCCCTATGGTGTGTTTGTTGAGCTTAGCCCCGGTATTGGTGGTATGATTCATATAAGCGATTTAAGCTGGCTGAAAAGATTTAATAACCCTAACGAGTATACGAAAGTTGGTAATGATATCGATGTGGTAATTATGAGCATTGATAAAGAAAACAGGAAATTACAATTAGGCCATAAACAAATCGAAGAAGATCCATGGAATTCCCTGGAAGAAACTTTCCCAGTTGGAAGCATTCATGAAGGGACTGTTACTCGCAAAGATGATAAAGGCGCTACCGTTCAGCTTCCATACGGACTTGAAGGTTTCGCCCCTGCCCGTCACTTGCGCAAAGAAGACGATAAATTTATTGGCGTAGATGAAATTGCCCAGTTTATGGTAATAGAATTTGATCGCAACGATAAAAAAATTATTCTTAGTCATAGCCGCATCTGGGAAAAAGCGAAAGCAGATGAGAAAGATGCTGAAATGAAAGAAAAAAGAGCCGAAGCTGAAACAACGAAAAAGGCGGTAAAAACAATCCAGGGAAAAGTTGAGAAAACAACCCTTGGTGATTTAGGTGTACTTGCTGATCTGAAAAAGAAAATGGATACTGCAGGTGAGGAAGCCGCTTTAGAAAAACAGAAAGTTGAAAGCGAAAATAAAGTTGAAAGCGAAAATAAGAAAGCTCCTGTTGTGAAAGATGAAACCAAGAAGAAAAAAGTAACGGCACCGAAGAAATCAGAAGAGGCTGGTGCAGAAGAAACAAAAGCTGAAAGCGAATAAATAATTTCTATTTATTATAAAATCCCGTTACAAGTTATAACGGGATTTTTTTATGCATATCAATTAATTTTTATAAGGTTTTTATTTCTACTCTGAATTCCCATTATGAGTAAAAAATGTAACACGATCTTTTCACGGTTCCAAATTATTTATAAAGAATCTATATGGTATAATTTATGTGAGTTATAATTTGCAGGCGTTGGAAACGTACAATGCTTACTAATTTTGGAAGAAAATAAAATGGACAAATCAAAACTAGTTACATACATTTTGATAGGAGTAATTGTTATATGTAGCATTATATTACTTGTCTTAATTTTGCTATTCTAAATTACTTTCGGCTTCGTTTACAATTTTATTTATTGCTTTTGCCGCAATCCATCCGCTCGTCCATGAATGTTGAAAATTAAATCCACCTGTTATTCCGTCAACGTTTAAAATTTCACCTGCAAAAAAAAGATTTGGAACTAATTTGCTCTCCATAGTATTTGCATCAATTTCATTCAGCTGAATGCCACCCGCAGTAACGAATTCTTCTTTGAAAGTCGTTTTTCCTTTTACAACAAATTGTTGTGAACACAATTGCTTTGCAAGATAGTTTTGTTTTTTTGCAGGCAAATCTGCCCATCTTGTTTCATCTTCAATATCGCTTTGCTGCAATAAATATTTCCATAAGCGTTGCGGAAGATTAAAAGGATTTCTATTTATTATTTTTTGAGAAGCCAATTCAAGTCTGTATTTTTTTAAGTCAGCAAGCAAAGTATTTTCATTATAGGAACCAAGCCAGTTAATGCTTATAGAAAAATGATATTGCAACTCCGCAAGACTTCTTGCAGCAAATGCAGAAAGCTTTAGTATTGCGGGGCCGCTAAATCCCCAATGTGTAATTAACAAAGCACCTTGCTGTAGAATTTTTGTTTCATTAATTTTTACAACAGCGTCATTTACAGAAATACCCATTAATTCAACAATAGAATTTCCTGGAACATTAAACGTAAACAGCGAGGGAACCGGCGTTTCAAAAGTATGCCCCAAATTAGAAAGCCAATTATAGAACACCGGTTTATGATAGCCTCCACACGCAACACAAACAAAGTCAGCATTTATCACTGTATCATCTTTACAATTTATTTGAAAAGCATTTACATTTTCATTCGAAGGAATTTTTTTAATTTTTACAACTTCCTTATTCAAGAAAATTTCAACATTATATTTGTTCGCTTCCTGCATAAAACAATTAATAATACTTTCGGATGAATTACTTTGAGGAAACATTCTTCCATCAGCTTCTGTTTTTAGCTTTACGCTTCTTCTCTCAAACCAATCAATTGTATCTCGTGTAAAAAAATGATGAAACGATTGTTTTAAAAATTTTTCGCCCCTCGGATATTTTTTAATCATATCGGCAATGCTAAAGCTGGCGTGAGTAACATTACATCTGCCACCGCCGCTTATCTTCACTTTACTTAATAGCTTGGTGGATTTTTCAATGATTGTTACCTGCAAAACAGAACTGGATGCTGCTGCATTAATTGCACAAAAAAAACCTGCTGCCCCTCCTCCTATTACAACAAGTTTTTTCTTTTGCATTTTTTATATAAACAAGTTACACGATCGTATGATCGAATATAAAAAAAACCGGAAACCAAAAAGTGAATTACGAGGAATAATAATCTGAGCACAAATTTGCATTTGCTTTTTCAGCACCTTCAATTGTATCGAAGGAAGAAAGTGTATCTGCTTTTTCTCTTCTTACACAAATAGTATGTTCATAATGGGCCGAAGGCTTTCCATCCTTTGTTCGTACGGTCCAGCCATCTTTATCGGTATAAACATTTCTTTTGCCAAGATTTATCATAGGCTCAATTGCAATTACAAGCCCCTCGTTGAGCTTAGTACCGCTACCCCGCTTTCCGTAGTTTGGCACTTGTGGATCTTCATGTAAATCCGCGCCAAGGCCATGTCCTACTAATTCACGAACCACCCCATACTTATTTTTATCTTCAGTATAATCCTGTATGGCAAATGAAATATCGCCAACCCTGTTACCGGTTATAGCCTTATCAATTCCTTTACATAAAGATTCTTTTG
This sequence comes from Chitinophagaceae bacterium, assembly GCA_041691235.1. Lineage (GTDB taxonomy): Bacteria > Bacteroidota > Bacteroidia > Chitinophagales > Chitinophagaceae > Ginsengibacter. Next base: position 6,914 of record JBEPVC010000045.1, on the reverse strand, counting down.
TAACGCGCATAAGCTTTTTTACCTCATCTCCTACGCCAGCTAACGCAAACGTGTAAGCGCTATCGCCATGAAAATTATTTTTATACACCCCAACATCAATTGAAAGTATATCACCTTCTTTCAGTTCTTTTTTTGTAGGAAAGCCATGAACGACAGCATCGTTCACAGACATACAGCACGCATAAGGAAAATTGTGATAATTTTTAAAAGAGGGAATAGCATCGCAGTCGCGTATAAACTGTTCAGCGAGATCGTTCAGGTCTAAAGTAGTTACTCCGGGTTTTATAAATTTTGCAACTTCTGCAATGGTATTGTTTACCATCAAACAACTTTGCCTAATTAGTTCAATTTGATCGGAAGTTTTATAAATGATCATAACCTGTTCTTTAAGAAAAAAACCCTGACACTATATGGCCAGGGCTATAAATAAATTGCATAGAAATTTTAAATATTTCCTGTCACACCGGGAGCCACACTTTGTCTACCCTGTATGCGCCCACTGCTCATAAGCCCATCATACTGGCGCATTAGCAACTGGGTTTCTATTTGCTGAAGCGTATCAAGAACAACAGCCACCATAATAAGCAAAGATGTTCCTCCGTAAAAAGTAGCAAAGCCCTGCGTTACACCTAATAATTGCGCTATGCCCGGCAAGATACCAACCACCGCAAGCAGCACAGAACCAGGCAACGTAATGCGATCCATTATCGTTCCTATATATTCCGTTGTGGGCTGGCCGGGTTTTACGCCCGGAATAAATCCATTGCTTCGCTTAAGATCATCGGACATTTGCTTCGGATTAAAAATAAGCGCTGTATACAAAAAAGTAAAACCAATTACCATTATTGAATACACAATCATATAAATAAGATTCGTGTGATCAGTAAAATATATCGCCCAATTTTTTCCTGAAGTTTGAAAGCCTGCAAAGATGGTAGGCAAAAACATAATCGCTTGTGCAAAGATAATAGGCATAACTCCGGCAGCATTCACTTTCAAAGGAAGAAACTGTCTTGCTCCACCAAATTGCCTGTTTCCAACAATTTGCTTTGCATAATTCACAGGTACTTTTCGCACGCCTTGTACTAAAACAATTAAACCAAGAATCACTGCGATGAATGCAGCAATTTCAATTAAAAATATCAGCAAGCCACCACCACCACGGGTTTGCTTTGCAGAAAATTCCTGGATGAATGACTGAGGAAGCCTGGCCAGAATTCCTACCATTATAATTATAGAAGTTCCGTTGCCAAGGCCTTTATCAGTAATTTTTTCACCTAACCACATTACAAATAAAGTTCCCACTGTTAATATAATTACAGTTGATACCCAAAAAAATCCGGCATAAGAATCGAGCAAAGCTTCACGGTTAGAACTTTTAAGAAAACCAATATAAGCTGCTGCCTGAAAAGCCGTAACAATTACGGTAAGATAACGTGTCCATTGATTAATTTTTTTTCTTCCGCTATCGCCTTCCTTCTGAATTTTGGCAATCTGTGGCACCAGGATTGTCATCAACTGCATAAAAATAGATGCAGAAATGTAAGGCATTATTCCTAACGCAAAAATTGAAGCCTTGGAAAATGCTCCGCCAACAAAAGCATCAAGAAGCCCCAACATGCCGCCTTTTGAGCTATTGGCTAAATTCGTAAGCTTATTGGGATCAAGCCCGGGAAGTACAATGTGAGTGCCCACCCTGAAAATAAACAAGAGCAATAAAGTAGTGAGAATTTTATTTCTCAAGTCTTCAATTGTCCAGATATTTTTTAATGTTTTGATGAATTTCTTCACAGAATTATCAAGATTTAAATATTTGCAATTTTATTAAATAGCAAATATCAATTAATTATTTAACTATTTCTATAGTACCTCCCGCAGATTCAATTGCACCTTTTGCCTTTTCACTAACTGCGTTTACTTTAAATGGAATTTTTGCTTTGAGAACACCAGTGCCTAATATCTTTACTCTATCAGTTTGGCTGATTAAATTATTAATGTAAAGATTTTCGGGCGTGAATTCTTTCAAACCGTGTTTTTCAATTAATTGATCTATTTGACCAAGATTAAAAACTTTATATTCAATGCGGTTAAAATTTTTAAATCCGCGTTTTGGAAGCCTTCGCTGGATGGGCATTTGACCACCTTCGTGTGCCATTTTTATTTTGTAACCTGCACGGCTCTGTCCTCCTTTGTTTCCTTTTGTAGATGTGCCGCCTTTACCTGAAGCTTCACCGCGGCCTATTCTTTTTTCTTTGTGAGTAGCGCCTGTTGCCGGCCTTAAATTGTGTAGTTGCATTTTTTTGATTTTGAACTTACGGGGTGTCACCCCTCGCTATTAAAAATTTTTTTATTATAACTTATAATTCTTCAACAGTTACCAGGTGATGCACTTTTTTTACCATACCTAAAATTTGTGGTGTTGCTTCTACTTCTTTAGTAGCATTGAGTTTATTGAGTCCAAGCGCCTGCAATGTTAGCTTTTGACGCTCCGAACGATCAATTCCACTTTTTACCTGTTTTATTTTTATCTTTTTCATTTTTTAAGTCATTACCCATTAGGTCATTTGTCATTGTCATTATTTTTTAAATACTTATTGACGATTGACTCATTGACTGGTTTTATTATCCGTTGAATACTTTTTTTAAAGAAATGTTTCTCGTTTTAGCAACACTTATTGGTTCTCTTAAAGAAGCCAAAGCCTTTACTGTTGCTTTTACCACGTTATGAGGATTAGCAGATCCCAGGGATTTTGCAAGCACATCTGTAATACCTGCACTTTCCAATACAGCACGCATGCTACCTCCCGCAATTACACCTGTACCATGTGCTGCTGGCTTTATCAATACTTTAGCGGCGCCTTCTTTACTCCACTGCTCGTGAGGAATGGTGCCATGCATAATCGGAACCTTTATAAGATTCTTTTTTGCATCATCAATTCCTTTAAGAATTGCTTCCTGCACCTCTTTGGCTTTGCCTAATCCCTGGCCAACCACACCACTTCCATTGCCAACAACTACCAATGCAGAAAAACTAAAAGCCCTTCCACCTTTTGTTGTTTTCACAACACGATTAATAGAAACCACTTTTTCTTTTAGCTCAAGATCACCGCCTTTTATTCTTTGCGTGTTTGCTTTTAACATTATAACGATTTATGATTTTAGATTGTTCTATAAAATTTTAAAACAGCAGTCCGCCTTCTCTCGCTCCTTCAGCAACTGCTTTAATACGTCCGTGATATATATAACCACTGCGGTCAAAAACAACATCTTTAATTCCTAATTCTTCGGATTTTTTTGCAATAGCATTTCCAACCAATTTACTCTTTTCAACCTTATTAACTTTTTGAGCGGTTATATCTGCCTGGCGTGAAGACGCAGAAGCAAGCGTTACTCCGTTTGCATCGTCTATTAATTGAACATAAATATCTTTGTTGCTTCTGTATACGCTGAGCCTCGGCTTTGCAGCACTCCCGCTTATCTTTTTCCTGATGCGGTATCTTATTTTTCTTCTTGCACTAACTTTTGAATTCATTTTATTCTATTTTATTCTCCTCCCGATAGCTATCGGGATACCGGAGATTTTGAAATTCATTATTTACTTGCAGACTTGCCTGCTTTTCTACGTAATACTTCGCCTTCAAACTTCACGCCCTTTCCTTTGTATGGTTCAGGCTTACGCAGACTACGAATCTTTGCAGCTACCTGGCCGAGCAATTGCTTGTCTATGCTTTCAAGTGTTATAATTGGATTCTTTCCTTTTTCCTGTGCTGTTGCTACTTTCAATTCCTTTGGAATTTCAAAAACAATGTTATGAGAATAACCCAATGAAAGATCCAGAAGATTGCCTTGGTTAGAGGCTTTAAACCCCACACCCACAAGTTCAAGTTTTTTAGTATACCCTTCAGTAACACCCTGAACCATATTATTAACAAGTGAGCGATATAAACCGTGCAATGCTTTATGTCTTATTTGATCAGTAGGACGAACAAATTCTACTTTATCATCTTTTACTTCCACTTTAATATCGCGATCAATGGCCTGCTTTAATTCACCTTTTGGCCCTTTTACAGTAATTACATTATCTGCACCCACACTAACATTCACCCCTTTGGTAATTGTTACAGGATTTTTTCCGATTCTTGACATAGCCGATTTTTATTTTTTATGAAATTGAAAGTGTTCAGCCACGACTAAGGCTTAATTATCTTTCCAAAAATTAATAAATGTTACACAAAACTTCCCCGCCTACTTTCTGAACTTTTGCTTCTTTATCAGTCATTACACCCTTGGAAGTAGAGACAATAGCAATTCCTAATCCATTCTTCACACGCTTAAATTCGTCAGGCTTTGAATATGTGCGCAAACCAGGCCTGCTTACTCTTTCAAGACTTTGTATTGCAGGAAGCTTGGTTTGAGGGTCGTATTTCAAAGCAATTTTGATTACACCCTGCTTTGAGTCATCTTCAAATTTGTATTTTAAAATATAACCTTTGTCGTATAAGATTTCAGTTATACGTTTTTTTAAATTACTCGCAGGAATTTCAACAAGCCTGTGACTTGCCATTTGTGCGTTACGAATTCTCGTTAAATAATCTGCTATAGGATCAGTAACCATTGTTTGAGTTCTTTTAATTTAATTTATTATACAATGCGATATCCATTGATACCTGCAGTTGCCAACGGCAATTGCTTTTTATTTTTACCAGCTTGCTTTTTTTACGCCTGGAATTTTTCCTTGTAAAGCCATATCACGAAAAATATTTCTTGATACTCCGAAATGCCTTAAGTAACCGCGAGGCCTTCCTGTAAGCTGGCAGCGGTTTTTAAGCCTAACCGGAGAAGCATTTTTTGGCAGAAGATCAAGTCCTCTGTAATCTTTTGCTTCTTTCAACGCTTTTCTTTTTTCGGCATACTTGGCCACCATTTTCTCGCGCTTTCTCTGCCTAGCTTTTACTGACTCTTTAGCCATGTTTTATTTTTAATTGTTTGACTTTTGTTTTGTTGATTGAGATTAAACTACTACCATCATCAATCATAATCATCATTTATTTTTTTACATTCTTAAAAGGCATTCCTAATTCTTTCAACAATTCAAAAGCCTCTTCATTTGTATTTGCTGTAGTAACAAATGTTATATCAAGCCCCGTTATTTTATTTACTTTATCAATATCAATCTCAGGAAAAATAATTTGTTCTGTGACACCTAACGTATAATTTCCGCGACCGTCAAAAGATTTATCACTTATGCCTTTAAAATCACGAACACGTGGAAGAGAAACAGAAACCAGCCTGTCAAGAAATTCATACATATTCACGCCACGTAAAGTAACTTTTGCACCGATGGGCATATTTTTACGAAGCTTGAAATTTGAAATATCTTTTTTAGACATTGTTGCAACTGCTTTTTGGCCGGTAATCGTTGATAGCTCTTCAATAGAAACATCTATAAGCTTTTTATCTGCCACAGCACCATTAACACCTCTGTTAATGCAAACCTTTGTAAGCCTTGGCGCCTGCATTACTGTTTTGTATGCAAACTTTTTCATTAAAGCTGGTATAACTTCTTTTTTATATTTTTCTACCAGTCTCGGAGTATATTTATCTGTGCTCATTATTTAATTACCTCCCCTGATTTTTTTGCTGTTCTTACTAATTTTCCACCTTCCCTTGTCCTCGTAATTTTAGAATGTGAATGCGACTTGGCATCCCAAAGCATAACATTAGAAACTGCGATTGGCGCTTCAACTTTCATAATGCCACCTTTTGTGTTTTGTGCAGATGGCTTTGTATGTTTTGTTACGATATTTACACCTTCTACAAGAACGCGATTTTTTTCTGTAATTACTTCCAGAACTTTACGCGGCTTTTTAAGATCTTTATCATCACCGGTTATTACAACCACTGAATCGCCTTTCTTTATGTTGAACTTTGGTTTAAATCTTGTCTTCATTTTTGACAAATGTTTGTCTTGTTTTATTTCTTATTAAGTGCCCGTTTTTTAGGGCTGCAAAGATACACTTATAATACTTCGGGCGCAAGGGAAATTATCTTCATATAACCCTTCTCTCTCAATTCGCGGGCAACCGGCCCAAAAATTCTTGTTCCCCTTGGTTCATCAGCAGCATTTAAAAGAACTACCGCGTTATCATCGAACCTGATGTAAGAACCATCTTTGCGCCGCAGTTTGTTTTTGGTACGGACAATAACTGCTTTGCTTACCGTTCCTTTTTTAATTCCCCCTGCAGGCAATGCATCTTTTACGGATACAACAATTTTATCACCAACATGAGCATAATCCTGCCCGGAATTACCGAGAACGCGTATACACAATACTTCTTTTGCTCCGCTATTGTCTGCTACATTTAACCTGCTTTCTTGCTGAATCATCTTATTCTTATTTTGAATTTTGAATTGTAAATGCTAAATGTTCTATTCAACATCCAACACTCAAAATGTGTTCTTACCATTATTTTACCTTTTCAATAACCTCAACTAATCTCCAACGCTTTAATTTACTCATTGGTCTCGTTTCCATTATGCGAACCAGGTCACCGATACTGCATTCATTTTTTTCGTCGTGAGCATGAAACCCCGTAGTTTTTTTCACGAACTTACCATAGATAGGATGTTTTACTTTCCTTTGCACTTTCACAGTAATGGTCTTGTCCATTTTGTTGCTGGAAACAACACCTGTTCTTGTTTTTCTTAAATTTCTATCCAACATTATTTTATTTTTAGGATTTAGAACCTAATTGTTTTGCCTTTAATTCAGTTTTTAAACGTGCAATATCTTTTCTTACACCGCGAATGTTCATTGGATTTTCCACAGGGGAAACCGCGTGAGCAAATTTTAATTTTTTTAAACGCAGCTCATCTTCTTCAATTCTCGATTTAATATCTACTTCGCTCATTCC
>JBEPVC010000044.1:0-10715 GCA_041691235.1 Chitinophagaceae bacterium | reverse complement strand
CTTTCAACCAATCTAAAAGACAATGACTGGCTTTTGCAGTTTGACAATCTCAGAAAAAGAATTGATTGGGGAATGACTTATTACAGAAATGTTCAGCAAGTTGATGGCATTGATTCAGCTGGCTATCCGGGTAAGTTATTATCGAATCTTTACCAGTTCAATATAAGCTATCCATTTGATGTTACTAAAAGCGTGCGTATAAGCGTCGGCGTTAGAAAAGATAAACTGGTAACAAGCTCCTTTGACAACGTATCCATATCCACGCCTGATTTTTCAAAAACATACGGGTTGCTACATGCCGAATACGTGTATGATAACACTGTAAACCCTGCACAAAATATCTGGAATGGTATAAGGTATAAAGCATACATGGACTGGAACGGGCAAATAAGCAAATTAGCGTCTACAGAAGGCCGTTATACTTTCAATCTTGGGTTTGATGCAAGAGCTTATTATCCTATTTACCGCAACTTTATTTGGGCAGGAAGAGTTGCCGGCGACTTTAGCTGGGGTAACCAAAAGCTTATTTATTACCTTGGCGGAATAGACAATTGGTTTATGTTTGGTGATAATATTAAGACAGTAAATGGTAAACAAAGCTACCGCTATTTTAATCCGAATAATAAACCTGACCCTGATGCAGATTATGCATTTCAAACGCTTGCTGTTAACCTGAGAGGCTTTATACAAAATGCCGCCAATGGCAACAATGCAATGGTTATTAATAGTGAGTTCAGATTACCGGTATTTACAACTTTATTCAGCAAACCGATAAACAATGCTTTTGTAAGAAATTTTCAACTTATACAATTTGTTGATCTCGGTTCTGCATGGAATGGTGCTTATGATAAATTAAACCGCCCTACAATCACATATTCCGATCCCAGTGATCCTACCCTTCAAATTAAAATTAAAGCTCCCGGAATTGGACCATTTCTTGGCGGCTATGGTTTTGGTGCCCGCAGCACTTTGCTGGGATATTTTTTAAAGTTTGATGCAGGTTGGCCAATGAATGGTTTTTTCAGAGGTAAGCCAATTTATTATTTTAGTATGGGATTGGATTTTTAATGTCGCGTCACATTTTACATTCCTTTGTACGATAAAATTGTATCACTGCATACAATAAGACTAATCCCATACATATTATCCAACCCAGCAAAACCATTGTAACTAGATTTGCCTCTCTTATCTCAACCTCTTGTAATGATCTGCCTGATGCTACAAAACCTACTTGTGAAACATTTGAATTTAGAATTACCAATGCTATTCTTACACCATTTTGCGGTTGCCAGGTAACTGCATATTCATGATGAGTTTTAGTATGGTCAAAAACTCCCGCAGGTAGTTCCGGCATTTTCCCGTTAAGAAATCCGGAAGAACGGATTGGTTTTCCATTTATATCGTAGAGTACAACAAATGTTGAGAGGCTTTGTGAAATGTCAATCGTATCTGTGAAATAATTATCAACTGCTTTGTTTTGTCGAAGTTTGAAACTTAGATCCTGCACTATTTGGATTTGTGGATCGTTAGCGGTTGAGCGATAACTCTGCTGAACGGAAACATAAATAACTCCATAGATAATTGTGATGATTATTATCACCAGCAAATAATTTAAAAAAGATATTCTTTTCATAATTATCATTTTAATAAAGAAATATGGGTTGAGGTTAATTCTTTTTTTACATAGGCATCGGCTACATTCCACGACAGCCAGCTATATTGCTTTTGCCGGGTAAAAAAATCTTTCTTCCTATATTCAAAAACTTCCAGGGCATTATAATAATCACCTTCATAATACATTTTATTTCCTGCAGAAATATCTTTGTCAAATACATCCTTATTTTTTTCAAGAATAGGTAACGTCTTATCGGAAAGAGATAATAGAAATTGAACGTCAAGCGAAATAGACGATTTTCTTGCAAGGTTATATTTGGCTATCATTTCATCCCAATGAATAGTGGAAGCAAATACAAGTAAAATTATACCTACCCAGGCGTTTACCCTTAGCAGGTAGTAGGTTGTTTTTACATTATAAATCTTGAAGAATACTGTTATTAATCCGGAGAGTACCATAGCCAGAAAAAATAAAAGGCCAATTCTCTTATATGCTAATCCATAGTGTGCTATGTAATAATAGTTTCTCATAACTACCGACATTACCAGGAATAAATTCTGTAGTATCCATAGATAAGCGCCGTATCTCAGCCATTTGTTCTTTCTATAAAAATTAAGATTAGCACGAAAGAAAAAGAGTAATACAAACATAGCCAGAACAATTGACAGAATCAGCAAGCCAGCCCCTTCATGCACATACGTTGATAAATTTATATCTGCTTTAAAGGTGAACCCCAGCCATAGATATTTTATATCAATAATATTAATAAGCAGCAACAGTAAATTGAGCAGCATAAGACTTATACAGCCGATAGTGAATTCATTTTTTAAGGCGAGAACTCCTGTTGATCTTTTCCCGATTATAATAGAAAGAACATCAGCAAAAAAACTTTGCTTAAATTTTTTAAGATTATCTTTTTTTCTTGAGAGATCATCAAATCGTTTTAGGTCTTCAACAGAAAAATAACTTTGCATGCTTTTTAAAATCAATCCGGCAACTATAAATATTCCCAGCAAAAAAAATTCGAATCTTTTTAATGAAAACCAATCAAAAAAATGTTTGAACCAGTTTTGAATTGATACAACAATTTCGCCGGCAATATTTGAAAGAACCGTATTGGCAAATAAATAAATAATGCTAAAAATGATAAAAAGCAAAAATGGTATTAATAATATTCTAAAGGGTCTTGACCATCCGGAAAGCTTTACATTTTTGCTGTTGAAAGTTCTTAAGCCGTTAATAAAGTCAGGAACTGCGAAAATATAATTTAAAAGTATGGAACCGCTTGCATACCAAACAGACCTATGTGCATATTCCGTAAATGCAATAAAAAGTAACAATGTAATACTAAATCCTATTTTGCTAATGATTGTATTTTGAAAAACAACCATTGCTGCAGTTATTAAGTGAGAAGCAAGTAACCACTGGCTAGTACTATTTTTTGTTGAACGAGGATATAAGTAAAAAATAATTCCTAAAATAAATGCATCGAAAACAATAGAATTTATTGCAACCTTTTCATTCCAGAAAATGATATTAAAAACTATTGCACCTGCAACTACTAATGTAGATTTTAAAGATTCCGATCTCATACTTTGATTTATTTTTTAATTGTAATTACCTCTTATGTTTAGATTGATACTTTGTGCGTCAGGTTTCATTTTGATTTTCAAAAAGTGCTTTGCATCACAAAGTACGTGTATAAAAAAATTAGTCCATTGATTTAATCATTTTTTCCAATGCTGACAGGTGTTGCTGAAAGGCCTTTTCGCCCGTTTTTGTAACTGCATACGTTGTGTTGGTTTTCCTGCCGATGAATCCTTTATTAACTTTTATATACCCGCTATCTTCCAGCGATTTAATGTGTGATGCCAGATTGCCATCTGTTACATCCATCAGTTCTTTTAAATCATTAAAATTTATTGCATCGTTCACCATAAGAGTGCTCATTATACCCAGCCGCACACGGCTTTCAAATACCTTATTTAAATTTTTTATAGGATTAATCATTTTTAATTTTGTTTGAGCTGACCAGTCATATTTCGCTCATACTTCCACCAAATTATTATTCCATAAATTATATGAACCAGTCCGAATCCAATTCCCCAAAAAATGAGGCCATAACTTAAAATCCATAAATTAATTATTCCGATAGCAATCTCAGTGTAGCCAAGATATTTTATTTCCGACAAAGTATATTTGGAAGCGTTTACCAAGGCAAGCCCATAGAAAATTAAGCATGCAGGAGCTATTAATTCAAATGAGCCGGAAGTAGTTAACCGAAATATAAATAATCCGCCTACAAATAACGGAATAGCAATATTTATTATCACTCTTCTTGCTGACATGCCAAGAACAGGAACACCCAGTTTTTTTGAACGCAGGTAAATAAAAAAGAAGGCTGTGACAGAAGCGGCCGCGAAAGTTATTGCAGCTGTTATAAGCAGCTTAGTAGCAAGTTCATCCCTGAATTCTTTTATACTCCCGGTATGGCGCAATTTCCATGCAGCTATTTCCTGCACCGCTGTCCATATCCCCGCAAGTGCACATACGCCCGCGGCTATAGCGCTAAAACCGCTTATGCTGCTGAACTTGGTACTGCGTTCCATCATTTTTTTGATGTGTTGCAGCTCCTGCAAAGATTCGTTTTGAATATTCATAAAAAGTACTTTGAAATACAAAGTAAGTAAATAAAAATCAGAAATGCAAGAGGAATAAAATTTTAAAAATTGAGGTTATAAATCATGCAGCACTTCCTTAATAATTTTACACGCTTCATCAATTTCTTTTTTTGAAATTATTAATGGAGGAACAATTCGCAAACAATTAGGTGCAAATAAAAACCAATCAGTAAAAATTCCTTTTTGAATTAGTGCATTAATCACTTTTTTATTTTTTTCTTCATTTTCGAATTCAACCGCAATCATTAAGCCCTTACTGCGAATATTTTTTATAGAGGGGTGAATAAGTTGCGAAACGAATAATGCTTCTTTTTCGTTTACTGAATCAACTAATTTTTCACTCAACAAAAATTGCATAGCTGCAAGGCCGGCGGCGCAGCAAACAGGATGCCCACCAAATGTATTGATATGCCCAAGCACAGGATTATTAGTTAAAGAATCCATTATTTTTTTATCAGCAATAAATGCACCCAATGGCATTCCGCCACCTAATGCTTTTCCTAATAATAATACATCCGGAATTATTTCGAATTGCTCAAACGCCCATAAAGTTCCGTTACGGCCAAAGCCACATTGAATTTCATCCAGGATAAATAATGCACCCACATCATTGCATCTTTTTTGAAGTGCCTGCATCCATTTTTTATCGGGAACTATAACGCCGGCTTCAGCTTGTATAGTCTCTGCGATTACGCATGCCGTTAGTTCTGTTATTTTCGAAAGATCTTCAAATAAATTATAATTTAAATGCAGCACATCCGGCAACAAAGGCCGAAAGGCATTTCGCCAGTATTCGTCGCCCAAAATACTTAGCGATCCCTGCGTGCTTCCATGATAAGAATTTTTAAACCCAACGATTTGAGTTTTGCCCGTATATCGTTTGGCGAGCTTCATTGCGCCTTCTGTTGCTTCTGTACCCGACGCTGTAAAAAAAACTGAATTGAGGGAAGGCGGGAGATTGTCAACGAGAAGCTTTGCATATTGCGTTTGAGGAGATAAAACCAATTCCCCGTTTACCATTACGTGCAAATAATTATCCGCCTGGTTTTTTATCGCATCAATAACTTTTTTGTTTCCGTGACCAATGTTGGCAACACTTATTCCACCGATAAGATCAAGGTATTCTTTATTATCCGCATCATATAATTTACAGCCTTCAGCTTTTACAATTTCAATAGCTATCGGCGCAGGAGAAGTTTGTCCTATATGATTTAAAAAAATTTGCCTGTTGGTCATGTCAGTTTAAAGCTTACAGTTGAATGATAAAAGAATTAATACGAAATTAGTATAGTAATTAATTTAAGCGTTATCTTTTAAAAGGAGGCTCAAAGAACTAACTGTCCAAGTGAGTGACACAACTGGGATGCCCAATGAACTGTAGCTTGTAAATAAAAAAATAAATTTTATGTCATTGATTATTGAAGTAAAAGGTATAAGTCCGACAATAGGAAATAATTGTTACCTGGCTCCTAATGCAACAATTGCGGGAGACGTAGTAATGGGCGATGATTGCAGCGTGTGGTTTAATGCCGTAATCCGTGGTGATGTGAACAGTATAAAAATGGGGAACAAAGTAAATGTGCAGGACGGCGCTATTATTCATTGCACTTACCTGAAAGCGGCGACCGTAATTGGAAATAATGTGAGCATAGGACACAATGCAATCGTACATGGATGCGTTATAGATGATAATGTACTCGTAGGCATGGGTGCAATTGTTATGGATAATGCAAGCATCGGCAGTTATAGCATTATTGCAGCCGGCGCTTTGGTTCTTGAAAATACGATTGTTGAGTCGGGAAGCATTTATGCCGGCGTTCCGGCAAAAAAGATAAAAAATATTCCGGAGGAAATGATAAGCGGGGAAATAAACAGGATTGCCGACAATTATGTGATGTATGCAGGATGGTTTAAAAAATAATTCATTTTTAAAATCTTAACAAGGCAGAGGCATCCGGGCGGGAATTTGCATCGTTTATAATAAAAAATATGAAGAAGATACTTCCTGCTATAATGTGTATTTGGCTTTTTTCGGGCTGCTTTATTTTTAAAAAGAAAGAAAAATATGACTGCCCTACCAATGGAAAAAATGTTGGTGCAGAAAAGATTTTATCAGGAGATAAAGATGCAATTAAAGCCGCGAGGAAAGCTGGAAAATTTAAATCATAAAATATTTATAGCGATTCCCTTTTAAACTTATCAAAACTCAATCATGTGTTATCATTTAAAAACTAATTTCGGAGGAACTGAAGCTGTAATAGACGACAATTGCGGTATCTCAAAATTTTATTCTATTGCCGATACATTAACGGAAGGGCTAAATGTAAAGTTTTTAAACCAGGTTGATGACGCAGAAACCCTTGACTGGGATTTCAGATATAAAAATCATTTCCTTACACTTCATTATAGCATATTCAATGGAGTATCGATATTGCCTCATAATAAAAAGGAAATGGCAAAAGAAAATAAAGCAGTTCGTGAAGTAGCAAAGTTTTTAGAACGCAATGCTTATTAAAATCAACAGACAATTGACAATTAGCAGTTGATCAAACATCATACATCGCACCTCAAACATCGTACATTTATTTTACCATTTTTTGTTTTCAATTGTTCCTAAAATATTCAAATAGCTTATATACCGCTCACTTGAAATTTTTCCTTCCTCTACTGCAAGCTTAACGGCACATCCCGGTTCTTCAATGTGCATGCAATTATTAAAACGACATTCATTTATCAGCGCTTTCATTTCAGGAAAGTAATGAGACAGTTCATTTTTTTCAATATCCATTAATGCAAATTCGCGCAGGCCGGGCGTATCAATTATTTTTCCGCCGGCAGGTAAGTCATACATTTCTGCAAACGTTGTTGTATGAAGCCCTTTGCCGCTCCAATCACTTACATCCTGTGTTTTTAAAATAGTTTTCGGAAAAATTTTATTTATGAACGAAGATTTGCCGACACCTGAATGGCCACTTAATAATGTTACCTTATCTTTTAAGACATTTTCCACTTCTTCAATCCCGATATTTTTTTCAAGGCTCATCGCTAAAACTTTATAGCCGTTGTTTTCATAAATTGATTTTAGCTCTTCGAGCTTAGTCTCTTCTTTCTTTTTATATAAATCAATTTTATTAAAAACAATTATAGCAGGCACATGATATGCTTCAGACGCCACAAGAAACCGATCAATAAATCCTTGCGAAGTTTTTGGATCTTTCAATGTTGCAAATAAAAGACTTTGGGCAAGATTAGAAGCAATAATATGATGCTGATGCTTATTGTGTGGTGATTGCCGGGTGATATAATTTTTTCTCGGGTAAATATTTGTGATAACAACTGAGCCCTCTTCTATATCCTCCTTGTCAACATCTACTTTATCACCAACTGCTATTGGGTTAGTTGAGGTTATATCATCAATTTTAAATTTTCCTTTTATACGCGAGTTAAAAATTTCTCCTTTCTCATTTTTTACAACGTACCAGCTTCCCGTTGATTTATAAACCAATGCCTTCATTATAAAAGTAAATTTATCAATGGTGAAATTCGTGTAATTCTGCTAAATTAGTATCAGGGAAACTTTTTAAAAATGGTATATCGTAATATAATTTCTAATAGCAGAAGTGCCATAGCCGCAAAAATAAAAGGATAAAATTTTTCGGTATAACGGTGAAAAGATGTGATCTCAACTTTTGATTTTTCCAGGCGATCAATTTCGGTATAAATATCTTGCAGGCTCTTATTGTCTGTTGCCCTGAAATATTTTCCGCCGGTTTCGTTTGCAATATTTGTCAGAAGCCTTTCATCAATGGCTACTTTTTCATTTTGCATTACGATACCCAAAGGTGTACTTACCGGCGTGGGCGCATAACCATCTGTTCCCACTCCGATGGTGTACACTTTTACCTTAAAAGTTTTTGCAATTTCTTTTGCCGTTGCAGGATCAATAAGCCCGCCGTTATTAATTCCGTCTGTTAACAGAATTACTACTTTGCTTTTCGATTTACTATTTCGCAACCTGTCAACGCTTGTTGCAAGCCCTGAGCCTATTGCCGTTCCATCTTCAAGTAATCCGTTGCGAATTTGTTCTATCTGGCTTTTTAAAACAGAATGGTCTGTTGTAAGCGGGCATTGTGTAAAGCTTTCACCGGAAAAAATTACAATTCCAATTCTATCAGTTGGGCGGTTATCAACAAAATTTTCTGCAACTTTTTTTGCAGCCTCCATCCTGTTGGGAATAAAATCCTGAGCAGTCATACTCCCGCTTACATCAATGCATAAAATAATATCCACGCCTTCGCCTTCAGATCGTTGCTCATCAAATCTTATTTGCGGGCGTGCCAATGCAATTATAATACAGCTTAATGCAAGCAGCCTTAAAATAAATGGGAAATTTTGAAACGTATTTCTCCATGAACGGATCTTTGTTAACCCGATGGTTGTTGAAACACCCATTGCAGCAGTTTGCTTTTTTCCCTTTGCAATTTTCCAGAAGATGATAACAGCAACCAAAGCAAACAAGCTGAAAAAAAGCGGCTGCCCAAAAGTTATATCGTTGAAATAATCAAATATCACTTCGCTGGTTCTTTATTGAGATTATTTATTTCAGTAATTATTTCTTTTGTTTGCTGCAAACATTTTTCACTGTCGCTTTGAAGCGGAATATATTTAGCAAATTTTACAGCGCTGCCCATGCGAAGACAATTTGCAAAGGCAAAAAGTTTTTCTTTTCCAATTCCGTACTGGTCAAGATCCAATAAAAGCTCATCCGAAGTGAAATGCATTTTATACATTTTTGCCTCTCTTGAAATATAGCGTTTAAAAATTTCAGTAAGTCTTGTATGAAATTCTTTTACTTCATTTTTTTGAATAAGCTGTTCCCTTTCAAGCTCAGTTAATGATTGCATTGCTTCATCGTACGGCTTAAGCTTTGAGCTGAAGAGCTCTGTTGAAACAGGTTTCTTCTTAAGAAATTTAATAAGAAAGATTATCCAGAATATTAACAGCAAAATTGCAACACCTATTACTATCCAAAGCCACAATGGCCATTCCTTTTTAACATCAATAATTGTTTTTATATCGTGGAATGTTTTCGTGCTGTCCATGGGAGAGAAAGCAACATCTATCGGAATTGAATCTGTAAGTAGGTTGAAAGAAGTGTCGCCTTGCAGTGGACCCGCATTTAAAATAAGAGGTGGGATCACCCTGATTCCGGAATCAAAACTGGTAAGCGTGATAACCTGGCTAAAATTTAAATTACCGCTTGCAGAAACAGAATCAATTTTATCTTTTTTAACAACAACAAAATTTCCGAGAGTGTCCGGTATATCAAACCATGAAAGCCTGAAAGTATTATCAGGCATGGAAGTTTCAACTTTATAATGGAATTGTTCGCCAATAAGAATTTTGGTTTTATCAACGGAAGTTTTTACTGAAGGCTGCTGGGCAAATACTTGGTGCGTAAAAAAAAGAAATCCCGGGAGGAAAATACATACAACTAACCCTCTATGATAAACGCTCTTCTTCAATTGCTTTTCTTTACACTTATTTTCTTCTTAAAAAAAATTGTTGCAGAATTTTCACATAATCTTCGTCTGTCCGCAAATGCAAAAGATCTGCACCTGCTTTTTTAAAAATATTTTTTGCCTTTGCAGTTTGCTGAATAAAGTTCTCATGATAGTTATATCGAACCATGGTATCAGATGTATCGAGCCATTGCGTTTTACCCGTTTCCAGGTCTTCAACCTGCAGCATGCCGATATCAGGTAGCTGCATATCCATTTTATCATAAATTTTTAGGCCTATCACGTCATGACGGCTGCTCATAACTCTCAGCATGTGTTCATATTGCTCATCAATAAAATCGCTCATGATAAATGCAATGCTTTTTTGCCTGTTGGATCTTGAAAAGAAATTCAATGCTTCACTAATCTTTGTATCTTTTCGTTTAGGCTGCGCCGTTAGCAACTGCCGCACGATAAATAAAGCATGTTGCTTCCCTTTTTTGGGTGGAATATATTTCTCTACTTTATCACTGAAAAATATAACGCCGACCTTGTCATTATTGTTAATCGCGCTGAAAGTAAGTACTGCGCCCACTTCCGTTATAAGATCTCTTTTGCTGCTGTGTGCTGTTCCAAATAATGCGCTGGCGCTTACATCTACCAGCAAAATAACAGTTAACTCTCTTTCTTCTTCAAATACTTTGGTGAACGGATGCGAAAACCGGGCGCTTACATTCCAGTCAATAAACCTAATATCATCGCCGTGATAATATTCACGAACTTCCCTGAAACTCATTCCCTTTCCCTTAAACGCGGAGTGATACTCACCAGTAAACAAATGCGTGGTAATCTTCTTGCTGATGATCTCAAGCTCTTTTACTTTTTTTACTATTTCTGCTGTGGTTAACATGGCCTCAC
>JBEPVC010000043.1:0-10813 GCA_041691235.1 Chitinophagaceae bacterium | reverse complement strand
ACTAAAACTTTTCCTGCATCGCTATTTAAAATTCCTAACGGTTACGCTGAATCGAATGAAAATATGATGTATCACATGATGAACTCAGCAAAAAAATAATTGCTAACAACTTTAATAAAAAAAAGTTTCCGCCTCTTATTTTTTCACCACCAAAACCTGGAAGGTTCCTGCGACCATTTTACGCCTGGCATTTGGATTTTGTGGATCGGCTGGTTCAAATTCCGCAGTGGGTAAAAATAATGTACCGTTACTATTATCAATGGTTATCGTTCTTGCGCCTGCCTTCGTTTTAACGTCTCCAAGCTTGGTAAACTCATTTGCTGATTTTTCTTTTATAACAGTAATTGTTCCATCTCTGCCATTTGGCGCAAAAATTATTTTTTCTTTTGCGTCGAATGCTGTACCATCGCAACCTTCACCAATCGGCAGCTTATCAATAATTTTACCATTTGTTGCATCCATCACAACTAAAAGCTTACTGTCAGAGCAGGAAGAAAATAATCTATTTGTATTGTTATCAATCGCTAAACCCGAGGGGCCTTCGCCTGGTGATAAGGGCCAGCGATTAATTACCCTAAAAGTTTTCAAATCAACAACTGCAATCTCATTTTTGTCTTCAAGATTTACATACAATTTTCCATTACCATCTGAAACAGCTTCTTCGGGTTTTCCGTCCAATGAAACAGAATCAATTGTTTTATTGGTTGCCGGATCAATGATTGAAAGATTTTTACTCCTTCCGTTGTTTGTAATAATTTTTTTAGAAAAAGGCTCATACATAATTGCATCAGGATTTTCGCCTGTTGGTATTTGTGCAACAACAGTATTGGTGCTTAAATCGAATGCCGTTACACTGTTTAATCGTCCGTTGCTGGTATATCCCCTGTTTAAATCATTGTCAAAGGCAATACCGTGAACGCCTGTGGTATTTGGTATAAACCCAATAGAATCACCTGTGTTTTCATCAAGTATATTCACCTGCGTACCATGAGAAACATAAACTTTATTTTTATTTACCGCAATATAGTCCCAGCCGCCTGCGCTCGCTATATGAAACGTTTTTACAACTTTATAATCTGTTTTATCCTGGGCAATTGCAGAGGATACAAAAATTATAGAAATAAAAATTATGGAAATAAATTTTGTAAACATATTTTTAAGTTTATGCAAAGTTCATTTAAAATTCTGAAGATAAGTTGTAGGATATAATATAATCTGACTTATATTAAACGGATTATGTTATTTTCAAATATTGTTTTAAACCTAGCAAAATATGAAAAGCTTTAGTATTTTAATCTTAATACTTGCATTTGTAAATTTAAAATCAGATTCCCAATCCAATGATTCTTTAATAAATGCATATAATACTAAAACTATTTATCGTTTTGGAACCAGGTTCATGAAAGGAAATGACAAGCTAACTTTCCATGATTTGAAAGCCCAATTTAATTCACCCATCACAATGAATTTATATTATAAATCTAAAAACAGATCAACCATTAGCAAGGTTTGTAATCTTGCTTCACTAACGCTTGTTATTGTCTCTGCTTTTACTCCTACAAATACTGCGGGGAATATAAAGTTTATTGCAGGCACTTCTATATTAGGTTTGGGAGGCCTTTATTATCATGATCTTTCTTCAAAATTTTTAGATAAAGCAATTTGGATACATAATAAGGAAGCCTTATTTAATAATCACTAAATACATTCTAATCACTTTCTATTTATTTATTTTTTCTGTATTTGCCAAAAGGCATTTTTATTAAAGGAATATATTTTGAGTTTTCTTTTTCATCCATACAGGAATCTACGCCAAATACCAGATCGGAAGCCGGTAAGCATAAAAAAGTTCCAAATAATCTATCCCAAATACTTAATACATCACCATAATTACAATCGGTATACGGTTGTTGATAATGGTGGTGCACATGATGCAGATTCGGTGTAATAAACAGCCATCCTAATGTAGTATCAAGCTTTTCTGGTATTCTGCAATTGATATGAGAAAATATGTTAGAGATTATTTGTATTATGAGCCTTAGCAATAAAGCCCAGAAAGGAGCGCCACTAAGAAAAATCCAGAGTAATGTAAAACCATTCCTGATTAAATTTTCACCGGGATGTTCTCTGAATGTTGTGGAAACGTCAACTATTTTGTCTGTGTGATGGACTATATGAAACATCCACAACCTTTTAATTTTATGCATCAATACATGATAGATGTATTCGCCAAAATCAAGTAGAACAAATGTTGCAAGAAATACTAAAAAGTGATAGCTCGCAAAAGGAAAACTATAAATTATTCCAAAGTGATGCACTGACGTCCATAAAATAGTTTTTGTAAAGAAGATACCTAAAAGCATTTGTAATGGAATATTCGTAAATGTAAATTTCACATTCAAAAATGAATGATTCCATTTGTGGTAATTTAATGCATGCCCGGCGATATTTTCAATATTCCAGCAGAGTACTAATGTTAGCGAAAAAACCAAAGCCTGGGATTCGGACGAAGTGTGATTTAAAAAGCCAATCAATTTATCCATTTAATATGAATTAGTAAGCAATTATATTCTTTTAAAAGTTAAGGTTTCACTAATCCATTTAAAAATCCAATAACCTTTTACCTTCAGCATGTGATCTCTATTTATCCATGCTATAGAATCCCATTCTCTGCCATGTTTGGCATCATAAATTACACCATCTATCCATTCATCATTTTCTGCATCATAATGAAGATTTCGTAATACATCCATTCCAATCCATTTTCGGGTTCGTAAAGTTTTATCCGGATTTTTCTCATCAAGGCGTTCATTCCTGACCTTATCATTAACTTCTTTGAACCAAACTATTTTTGCTTTGTAATCGTTTGCTTGCTTGTAAACTTCTATTATTAATCTATTGTCAGTAGTCATCCATTTTCCTATGATAGCATCAGAATTATTCTGTGCATTGCAGCTAAAGCAGATAAAAGAATTTAATAACAGGACTGAAAATATATTTTTCAATGGAATTTCATAGGCAGCAAAAAGTAACAAGTGATATTGAGTATTAAATTGAAAATATAATTTAATAGTGCAATTTTCTGTCAGAAAGGTTGGGTTATAAATTAATTATTTCATTACTCTTTCTTTAATAAACAGAATTGCTTCAGCATTGTATCTTTCTTTGCAAATAATCTGGCAAATGATTTTGCTTATTTATAAACTTTCATACCCAACCATATAGCTTAGATACTATCACTATTTTATTAAAGCCATCTGTTATATTGAAGCAAACAACCGAACTGATACAATCCTGTATTAATGGAGATAGGCATTCCCAAAGTAAATTGTATGAATTGTTCGTTCCAAAAATGTTTGCCGTTTGTTTACGATATTCTAAAAACAGAGAAGAAGCAGAGGAAATATTGCAGGAAGGTTTTGTTCAGGTATTTAAATCTTTAAAAAGCTTCAGGCATGAGGGCTCTTTTGAAGGCTGGGTAAGAAAGATAATGGTGCATTGTTGTTTAAAACATTTTAGAAGCAAAACAAAAATGCATGCTGTAATAAATATAGAATCAGTTAATGTAAATGAAACAGGCAACGAAGAAATATTATCCAGGTTAGGGAAAAAAGAATTATTAAAAATGGTGCAGGCTTTATCACCGGCATACAGACTGGTTTTTAACTTGTATATTTTTGAAGGAATGAAGCACCGTGAAATAGCAAAACAGTTAGGTATTTCAGAAGGCACTTCCAAATCCAATTTCTTTGATGCTAAAGTTATTTTAAAAAGAGCTGTTGCCAACAGTTTAAAAATTGCCAAATAAAAAATTATTTTATGGACGAAGATTTACAAAATATTGAAGACTTGTTCAGGGAAGGGCTTGAGGATAATGAGGAGATGCCATCAGGTCAGGTGTGGAACTATATTGATAAAAGCCTTGACCAGGATAACGTTATTAGCATTAAAAAGAAATATACTTCATTAAAAAGAGTATCGTTGGTTTTATTATTTCTTTTAATAGGGCTTAGCATTTATGAATTGAGTAACAGATATACTAACGGTGCAAATATTCTGACAAGCAACACTAATAATAATGCCCTTTCACCTCATACTAATAAATCACAACAACCAATTGATTCAATAAGCGTGAATAATACAAACAAAGGAAATAATGTTATTGATAATTCAGTTGTTCATAATTTTTTACCTGATACGCAACGAATACAACCAGGCAACAACAGCCTGATTGAAAATAAAACTGCATCAAAAAATAATAATATTGCCAATAACAACACAGCTTCAAAAAATAAGCAAAAATTTATCAACGCATATTCTTATAAAATTAAAACAAATAGCACTGAGCCAACTGAAGGTAACTTGCAAACATTAGAAAAAAATGATGCAGATAAAACTAATCAGCAATCCGGATTATTAAAGCCATTAAATCACCAAAATATTGATAAGGTAACCAGGCGAATGAATGATTTTATTGATACAAAAAAATTAACCCAAACTAATATTATAAATAAGATCATTCCTCTTACTATAAAAAATACTATTGCATCAGGTATAAAAAATAAACCGGATAAATTAACACGTTTTTCTATTACACCTTTCTTTTCCCCGGATATTGCCTGGTATCATTTGCAGGAAGATAAGCCGGATAACCAACCTGATAGCATAGACGAAATTAAAAAAAATGAAAGGCATGATTTTTCTTCAACGCTTAGCGCATTGATTGATTATAAGTTGAACAAACATTGGGCACTGCAGGCAGGGTTTACCTATTCAAATATAAATATTACTGTAAACCCTAAAACCATCTATGCACAAACGGATAATGCCGGCCATGTGCAATATCGTATTAATACATCATCAGGTTATGGATATGTTCTGCCATCCTTTAGCAGCAATCCCGCTGTGGGAGATAGTTTATATGCTTTTACTTCTACGCATACTTTGCAATATATAAGCATTCCCTTTGCGGCAAAATATAATGTTATAAAAGGAAAGTTCACTTTTAATGCTTTAACGGGTTTATCTGTTAACTTTTTAATAAACGGCAAAATTGAAACAACAATAATAAAAGACATGAATAATGAAACAGAGATTTTAAAAAATATACAAGGTTTAAAAAAGATTTACTTCAGTGGATTAACAGGTCTGGGAGTTGAATATGCACTTAGCAAAAGAATGGCACTATGTTTTGCGCCAACTTTTAGGTTTGCATTAAATTCTATCAACAGCGATGCACCCGTAAAATCATATCCTAATTCATTTGGATTCGCAACCGGATTAAAAATAACGCTTTAAAATGTTCGATGAAGAAATTATCGTTTATATATTCCTGTTGCTTGCATTTATTGTATTAATAATATTGGTAAAATACTGGCCTTCAAAATAAAATTCAATCTTCAAATGTTGTATGCAAAAGGTAACGGTTATTATTACTGTTTTTAATTCTTTGCGCAAGTTGAACACGAAATTATTTTTGCAGATGGTGGCGGCAAATAAACTATGTCTTGCTCAAAAAATATCTTTACTTCTACCCAACCCATTGTTCAATTACCAGTACTATTTTATAAAGTAATTGCATGAATTATTTATACATAAGTTTCGGAAACATTTATGTAAACAAATTAAAAAGCAAAAAAATGAAAACTATCAATTTCAAAATTTTCAGCTTAATTGCAATTGCAGTGATAGCCTTAGTGTTATCGGTAATTATTTCCATTTCTTTTTCTTCTTGTAAAAAAGAAATAAAAGAACCATCGGCAAATCTCTGCCCGGTTGTGGATGCAAGCGCAGTATCGATGGCAGTTAAAGATTCTTTTGCAGTAAGGTATCCTGCAATATCAGTTACTACATGGTTTAATAAAGACAGCGTTGCATTCTGCGCATTTTTTACAATTTCAGGAATAGAGAAGTTAGCACAGTTTTCCAATAACGGCAGCTTTATTAAAGAAGAAATTGAAACGAACCAGGAAGGAGAACATCAGGACAGCACAGGCATCGGTGTCAAAACAACTGGTTGTGAATGTGAAACACATAAACAAGGGGATTAGATTTTATACTTTGAGGGTGGGCCTTGCCATATTTGGATATGGAGGCCCTTTATTTTACACAATTATTATTCAATTTTAATTCAGAACATTTATTCAAATACCTCTAAAACAAAATCAATGAAAACAAGAAGTATAATTTTAAGTTTTGTAATACTTACTGCATTATTGCCGACAAAATTATTTGCGCAGGTTTTGGAAACAGAAGAATCCAAACCCTTGCTGCCAGGTCAATTTGAAATCGGGACAGGCGTAGAATTTCAAACTTCAAAAGAAGGAAAAGAAACCGCATTCCCCTTATCAATTGAATATGGACTATCCAATAAATTTACAGTTCTTGTTGAGCCTGTTGGCTTCACAAGTATCACACCGAAAACAGGGCCTCACGCAAAAGGAATTGGGGATTTAGAAATTACTTTATTCTATCAAATTGTTTCCGAGAAAAAAGTTTTGCCTTCCATTTCTATTTCAGGCGAAGTAAAAATTCCAACAGCAAAAAATAAATTGATAGGAACCGGTAAAGCTGATTACACTCCATTTTTAATAATGAGTAAAACAACCGGCAAATTTTATACAAGCATGAACCTTAGCTATACATTTCTTGGAAAGCCCGCAGGTGTTGTTGCTAATGATTTATTTAATTATGCACTTGGAACAATCTTTACTGCCTCACCAAAAAGTATTCTGTTTGCTGAAGTATATGGAAACACTTCTGCTGTGGGCGGTGATGTTCCAGAAGGAACAATTGTAATGAATCCAAATACAAACAACACAGAACTTTCAGGAGGCGAAACTGTTGGCGCCATTGGTTATGGATATTATCTAAACAAAGAATTACTCTTATCACTTGGCGTTAGTTATGATAATAACAATGCAATTCTTTTTCGCCCGGGTATTGAATGGAAATTTGGTGGAAAACAATTATTCAAATAATATTATTATTCTCCCTTCTAATTTTTTTATAAATTCTTCAACATCCCTTCAGATTCATTTTGTAATTTTTCAAAAATATTTTTTGTGAAAATTCTCATTATTGAAGATGAAAAAGAATTAAGTGAAAGCATAGCAGCCTATCTTAAAGGAGAAGACTATGTTTGTGAGATAGCTTCAAATTTTAATAAGGCAATTGAAAAAACTGAACTGTATGATTATGATTGCATTCTTTTAGATATTACCATTCCCGGGGGCAACGGATTAGACATCTTAAAAGAATTGAAAGCAAATAAAAAAATGGATGGTGTAATAATTATTTCGGCGAAAAATTCTTTAGATGATAAAATAAACGGCCTTACATTAGGCGCCGATGACTATTTATCCAAGCCTTTTCATTTATCTGAATTGAACGCGAGAATTGCCGCAATTATCAGAAGAAAAAATTTCGACGGCCACAGCAAAATTGTTTTTGAAAATCTTTGTATTGATACACAAAGCAAAGTTGTTACCGTTGAAAATAAAGAATTAGAGCTCACAAAAAAAGAATACGAGCTGCTTCTATATTTTGTTTCCAATAAAAAAAGATTGATCTCAAAAGATGCTATAGCCGAACACCTTTGGGGAAATGATATGAGTGGCAATTTTGATTTTATTTATACGCACATAAAAAATTTAAGGAAGAAATTAATGGACGCCGGAAAAGCAGACTACATAAAATCGGTGTATGGAATGGGTTATAAGTTTACCGCACAATGAAATTGCTTGCAAAATATAACCGGCTTAATATTTTAGTAACCATAATTGTGCTGTTGCTAAGCGCCATTTTTTATTATTTTTTTATTAAAGCTGTTCTCATACATCAATTAGATAAAAATCTTTTAGCTGAAGAAAGAGAATTAAAAGATTATGTGAAAGAGGAAAATCAATTGCCCGAACCATCCAATTATAAAGACGAACAGGAAGTGTATTCTCACATAAATGATTCACAAATTATCCGAAAGTTCAGCAGCATTGATGTGTTTAACAAAGAACATGATGAAAATATTTCTTATCGTCAATTGGAATTTCCGGTAACGGTTGCTGGTAAAATGTATAGAATTGATGTACGGAAATCTCAGGAAGAAACTGAAGACCTGATACAACTAATATTAGAAATAACCCTGGCGATGGTTTTAATATTATTGATTACACTTTTTATAACCAACAGGTTTGTATTGAATAAATTATGGAGTCCTTTCAATTCTACTTTAAACCAAATTAAAAAATTTAACCTTTCAGGAACAAATGATATTTATCTTCAGCTAACTGATATCAACGAATTTAAAGAACTTAACGGAGCTGTATATACTATGACCAAAAGGGCCAGCCATGATTATAATGAAATTAAAAGCTTTACAGAAAATGCTTCGCATGAAATTCAAACTCCATTGGCTATTATAAAATCAAAGCTCGAGTTACTAAGTCAGGGTGAAAGCCTGAAAGAAGAACAGATGAATACTATTCAATCCATTTACGAAACCACCAACCGGCTATCGAAATTAAACCAGTCACTTATATTGCTTACTAAAATTGATAACCGCCAGTTTCATGAAAATGAAGAAGTGAATCTGAGCACTATCGTTCATAATCACTTAAATAATTATGAAGAACTTATTGCAGCGAAATTAATTACGGTAACAAAAAATATTGAAAACAATGTTAAGGTTACGATGAATGAAACGCTTGCCGATATATTAATTTCCAATCTTATTACCAATGCCATAAAACATAATATTAAAAATGGTTCTATAGATGTTACACTCAACGAGACTTCTTTTTCAATTTCCAATTCGGGTATTGAATTGGATGCTGATCCTGCCGAACTTTTTGAAAGATTCAAAAAAGATAAAGTCAATTCCGATTCATTGGGCCTTGGCTTATCCATTGTAAAAAAAATCTGTGATACCTACGGATTTATGGTTTCTTATAATCATAACGAAAAAATACATATTGTCACTATTCAGTTTTCACCTAACTTTTAAATGAATTCTTAAATATTTGAATCTTTCTTTGCAATGGAATTGGTTTTGGAATGTTTATTGTTATTCAATTTTAAAATAAAATGATAAAAATGATTTTTGGAAAAAAGTGGCTATTGATTATAATGTTATCCGTACCCGTTGCAGGGTTTTCGCAAGATACCCTAATAAATAAATTAGATAGTCTTTCCAGAAAAAAGGATAGCGCCGGAAAACAAATCAATAATATTAATCCGAAAGCATACAATGAAAGCACGAAATTAACTTTCAATACTTACTTCATATTATTAGGCAGCGATTTAAAACAGGAATTTACCAAGCCCTTTCACATGACAAAAAAGGATTGGGGAAATTTTGGAAAGTTTGCTGCTGTAACAGTGGCCTTGAGTTTCGCTGATGAACCAATACAAAAAGCTGCGCTGAAACTCCGAAATCGAAATACCGGAATAAATAATGTGAGTAAATATGTTACCAATTTCGGGGGAATATATGAGGCATATACCTTAGCAGGGTTGGCTGCTTATGGTTTTATTTTCAAAAATCAAAAAATAAAAACAACTACATTTCTCGCAACACAAGCTTATATTACTGCAAGCGCTTTGGAAAGTGTAATGAAATATGTTTCAGGAAGAACACGTCCATCCTTTTATGATCCATCTGTAGAAGCAGAGCCAAAATTTTTGGGGCCTTTTTCAAAAACCGCAAAAACTTCCAGTGGCAAAAAAACCTACAGCTCATTTCCTTCCGGACATACAACGGTTGCATTTGCAGCTGCCACGGTGTTTGCCTCAGAATACCGGGATAAGCCCATAGTACCCATCATTGCTTACAGTGCAGCCACATTAATTGGCATAAGCAGGATCACTGAAAACAAGCATTGGGCCACAGATGTTTTCGTTGGAGCGGCAGTAGGATTTTTAGCAGGTAAAAATGTTGTTAATAACTATCACCGTTATGCGAAATTAAAAGCGCCCAATCAAAAGAAAAATTCTGTCTCTATTAATTTAAACTATTCGTTGGGGCATTGGGAGCCGGGATTAGTTTATAAGTTTAAATAATTTTTTTTGTGTTAAATTTCTTCTTCAAATTCTCTCCAGAATAAGTGTATAGGTTTGTGAGATTGAAAATCTTCCACGCAAAAATTATAACCACCTGCGTCTAAAATCTCAATATGAATGCACAACAAGGAGTTGAATCCAATAGCAAACAAATGTTGAACAAAGTACCCAGGATTACACTTTACTTCTGGATCATTAAAATATTATGTACAACCATTGGTGAAACTGCAGCAGATTTTTTAAATGGGAAATTTAATTTAGGGCTTACCGGCACAACATTGATAATGGGCGCATTGCTAATTATTGCTCTCATTTTTCAATTTAAAGCAGATAAGTATGTGCCCACAATCTACTGGATCGCTGTAGTACTGATAAGTGTAGTTGGTACATTAATTACTGATAACCTTACTGATAATCTTGGCGTATCACTTATTGATACCACTATTGTATTTTCCATTGTTCTAGGTATCGTTTTTATTATATGGTATCGGTACGAGAAAACACTTTCAATACACAAGATCAATTCCAAACGAAGAGAAGCCTTTTATTGGCTGGCAATATTATTCACTTTTGCATTAGGTACTGCAGCGGGCGATCTAATGGCGGAAAGCTTACAGTTAGGATACTGGCTTTCAGGACTCATTTTTGCTGCAATGATCGGGCTTGTATTTGCAGCATATAAGTTTCTGAATTTAAATGCAATTCTTGCATTCTGGATAGCATACATACTTACCCGGCCTCTTGGCGCATCTATTGG
>JBEPVC010000042.1:0-10825 GCA_041691235.1 Chitinophagaceae bacterium | reverse complement strand
AGTAATAATATCACATCATAAATAATTTAGCGTTTATTTGCTAAAATTAAACGGCTGCTATGTATCCCAACTTATATTACGCGCTTAACGATTGGTTCGGATGGAAAATTAATGCCTTCAAAATTTTTTACACGTTCGGAATTTTTGTAGCATTAGCTTTTATAGCCGCAGCATATTTTCTCACGCAAGAATTAAAGCGTAAGGAAAAGCTTGGACTTTTGCAACCGAGGGAAGAAAGCATTACTGCAGGAAAGCCTGCTTCATTTTTTGATCTGTTAATTAACGGAATAGTTGGATTTATTTTCGGATACAAACTCATTGGAGTATTCATTGCAAGCCGTACACCCGGGTTAGATCTCCAGGAATACATATTTTCTTCTTCGGGCAGTTGGGTTGGAGGAATATTGCTTGGGGCTGCGCTTGTATTTTTTAAATACCGTGAAAAAAACAGGCAAAAGCTAGCTGTGCCTGAAAAAAGAATCATAAGAGTTTGGCCGCACGACAGGGTAGGTGACATTATTATTTTTGCCCTTGTATTCGGAATACTTGGCGCCAAGCTTTTTGATAACCTTGAAAACTGGGATCGGTTTATACAAAATCCAATAGGCAATTTACTTTCACCAAGCGGCCTTACGTTTTATGGCGGCCTTATTTGCGCAGCAGTTGCCATTTGTATTTATGCAAGCCGAAAAGGAATAAACTTACTCCATCTTACTGATGCTGCGGCACCTGCGTTAATGATTGCTTATGCTATCGGCCGCATTGGTTGCCAGGTTGCAGGCGATGGAGATTGGGGAATCTATAACAGTGCTTATATAAGCGATGTTCCCGGGCATGTGGTCGCAGCATCACCGCAGCAGTTCCAGAATAAACTACAGCAGAATGCCCCGTATTTTTTGAATGGTTCAGTTACCGATGCGGCAGGTAATACCGCAACAGTTACGGATAGACATTCTGAATCCCTCGAAACAGTGCCTCATAAAAGTTTTGCAGGGCCATCGTTTTTACCAAAATGGTTGTTTGCTTATACATTTCCTCACAACGTAAATGAAGATGGTATTTTATTAAACGATTGCGAAGGCAAATATTGCCGGGCGTTGCCACAGCCTGTTTTCCCAACCCCCTTTTATGAAACAATTGTCTGCGGAATTCTTTTTTTAATTCTGTGGCTTTCCAGGCGAAAAATAAAAGCGCCGGGTGTAATGTTTTCACTTTATCTTATTTTAAATGGTATTGAACGTTTTTTTGTAGAAAAAATCAGGGTTAATTCAACATACTCCATTTTTGGTTTTCATCCAACACAAGCTGAACTTATATCTTCCGCACTTGTAATAACGGGGCTTATCGGGTTCTTGATATTCAATCGCAGGCGCCCTTCGTTATTAAATTAATTTAAGCTTTATGTCTTTGGTTTTCTGCGATTATAATTTTTTACTGTAACAATTTTTTTCCTTTCCACGTCTGATGGTGTAATAACCGGTTATAAAGAATTATTGCCTTACATGTATTATTATGTACTATGCAAAACAAAGTACTTAGTTTTGTGATGTAATATTTTAAACACAGTAACTAAACATTTAAAAATGACCAGATTAGCTCTTATAACCGCCTTCTTTTTAATTATTTCAAGATTTGCAATAGCCCAATCCCCAGCTGGTATTATTAAAGGCAAAATTGCTGATGGGGGCGACCAAAAAATTATAGATGCGGCCACAGTCTCTTTATTAAAGGCAAAAGATTCATCTCTTGTAAAGATTACGCTTGCTGATAAACAAGGTAATTTTTTATTTGAAAATGTCGCCAATGGCCAATATTATTTACTTGCGACGTCCACAGGTCACATGCAATCTTACAGCAAGGCTCTTGTAGTATCTGGAAATTCAGTATTGAATGCGGGTACCATACAATTATCTGCTAATGTAAAAACTTTAAAAGAGGTTTCAGTAGTCGCCAAAAAACCATTTATAGAAAGAAAAATAGATAGAACGATAATCAATGTAGATGCTGCCATAACAAATGCAGGTACCACTGCAATGGAAGTACTTGAAAAATCACCGGGAGTTAGTGTTGACAAAGATGGAAATATTAGTCTCAAAGGAAAGCAGGGTGTTATAATAATGATGGATGGAAGACCATCTTATTTGAGCGGGCAGGAATTGGCAAATCTTTTAAAAAATATGCCTTCATCCGCAATTGAGCAGATTGAAATTATGACTAATCCTTCAGCAAAATATGATGCAGCAGGAAATTCTGGTATTATAAATATCAAGACCAAAAAAAATAAACTAAAAGGCATAAATGGAAATGTAAGCACGAGTATAATCCAGGGTCGCTACACAAAAACGAATAATAGCATTAACCTTAATTACCGTAAGGGCAAAGTGAATCTTTTTGGTAATTACAGTTATTCCTTATGGAAAGGATATGAAGAATTACATATTATCAGAAATTTTAGGAATACAGTTACTAAACAATTAGAAACAATATTTGACCAGGAATCAAACCAGTTGCATAACTCTAATGAAAATAATATAAAATTTGGAATGGATTTTTATGCAACTAAAAAAACGACTCTCGGCCTGGTGTTTTCCGGTTTTGTAAATCCATCTCACAATAGCGGAACTAATACAACTTTATTAAAAAGTTTTGATAATAAAATAGATTCTCTTGTTGTAGCGCAAAGCTTACAAAAAGGAAAATCAAATAATTTCTCTGCTAATTTTAATCTCCGTCATGCTTTCGATTCTACAGGCAAAGAGTTTACGGTTGATTTGGATTATCTCACTTATTTCCAGACATCAAACCAGTTTTTTGAAAATAGTTTTTATAATCCCGACTATACAGAAAAAGGGCCGGCAACACAATTAAAAGGTGTGCTGCCTTCTACCGTTAATATCTATTCGGCAAAAACTGATTTCACATTACCATTTAAAAATAATGCAAAGTTTGAAGCAGGTTTGAAAAGCAGTTATGTTACTACGGATAATGATGCTTTATATCAAAACAACACTTCTTCAGGATATGTAACTGACGAAGGCAAGACCAATCATTTTATTTATAAAGAGAATATTAATGCAGCATATATTAATTATAGCAGGCAGATAAAAAAATGGGGTATGCAGGCAGGATTACGGGCCGAAAATACAAATGCACAGGGACACCAGGTTGGCAATTCCACAAGGCTTGATTCATCATTCACAAAAAATTATTTAAATCTTTTCCCTACAGTTTACATAAGTTATGAAGCAGATAAGAAAAATACTTTTTCAATTAATTACGGAAGAAGAATTGACCGTCCGGCTTACCAGGATTTAAATCCATTTTATTATTTTCTTGACGAATATACTTATGAAGTTGGCAATACTTTACTTCAGCCCCAGTTTACAGATAATATTGAACTGTCTCATACTTATAATGGCTTCCTCACAACAACGCTTAATTTCAGCAAGACAAATAATTTGTTTACCGATGTGCTCAAACAGATTACGAGTGAAAGAAAAACATTTCAGACAAAAGAGAACATTGCATCCAGAACTGATGTGGGTCTTGCAATAAGCGCCAATTTTCCGGTAGCCAAATTTTTTACAACAAATATTTATACAAACGCAGTATATGATAAATATACCGGTGAACTTGACGGTGGCTATTTGAATGTAGATAATGTCACCGTTTTTGCAAACATGAACAATCAATTTAAATTTAAAAAAGGATGGAGCGCTGAATTAAGTGGGTTTTACAGAACAAAAGGAATAGAGGGGCAGATAGTTGTAAATCCAATGTGGCGGATGGATGCGGGCCTGCAAAAACAAGTTCTTAAAAGTAAAGGAACATTAAAACTAAGTGTAAGAGATATTTTTAGATCTCAGAACTTTATAGGTACAGTGAATTACCAGGATATTGATGTGTATGTAAACAGCAGGCATGACAACAGAACTGCGTCTCTTACATTCACTTATCGTTTTGGAAAACCTTTGCAAAATCAGCAAAGAAGAAAAACGGGCGGTGCCTCAGATGAGCAGGGCAGGGTAAAAACCGGTGGAAACTAAACATAACAACAACGCTTAATCGAAAGAGGTTGCTTTAAAGCAACCTCTTTTTTATTTTATGGATTCATAAAAATGCTCAAATAATATACCGTTGTCGAGGTTCAAAAATCCCTCGTTTTCAAAAAAAATCTTCCCACAAAATTATTTTTCTAAATAAAAAAATGTAATTTTTCATTCGCTGAAGCCACTATCATTAAATCATCCTAAAACTTTCATTGTATGAAACAGAAAAATTCTTTGCAGGCTAATCAGCGTCGGGATTTCCTGAAAAATGTAGCCACCGGTGCAGCGGCATTAAGTTTAACTATGCTTGCTCCGCCGATTAATTTATCAGCTGCTCCTTTTAAAAATAATCTTCAGGACACGGGCGATCCTTCTGATGCAGATGCATGGTTTGATCAATTAGATAAAAAGGGGAAACATCGTATAGTATTTGATGTAATTAAGCCAAATGAGGTATTGCCATTTGCATGGCCAAAAATATATCAACTAACCAATGTGGCAACAGGCGCACAGGAAAAAGATTTAGGTGTTGTGGTGATTTTAAGACATAATGCTATTCCTTACGCCATGGAAAGCCGTCTTTGGGAGAAATATAAATTTGGCGACTTTTTTAAAATTGACGATCCGGCAACTACGAAGCCATCTGTCAGAAACATGTTTTGGCAACCAAAGGCAGGTGATTTTAAAGTACCGGGAATTGGTGAAGTAGAAATTGGTATTAATCAATTGCAGGATCATGGTGTAATGTTTTGTGTATGCAATATGGCGCTCACCGTTTTAAGCGCGATTACCGCGCAAAACATGAAAATGGATGCAACCGCTGTGTACAATGAATGGAAGACTGGCCTGTTGCCGGGGATACAAGTTGTTCCTTCCGGTGTATGGGCTGTAGGAAGAGCTCAGGAACATGGTTGTGCTTATTGTTTTGCGGACTGATAAGATGTAGCCATAATTATTAGAATATTACATTGGATATATTTATGAATAAATATTGATGTAAATATTGTTATTGTGTTAAGACAAAATAATTATTTTAAATCAAGCCGTTTTTATTTAGGTTGTAAAACTAAAACAGCTATCT
The DNA here is from genome assembly GCA_041691235.1 of Chitinophagaceae bacterium. GTDB lineage: Bacteria > Bacteroidota > Bacteroidia > Chitinophagales > Chitinophagaceae > Ginsengibacter. The sequence goes on along the minus strand of JBEPVC010000042.1, from coordinate 5,695 downwards.
TGTACATCTCTCTTACTCCACAAGTTTGCTAATATATTGTAAGCATTTATATTGTTCATAATCTAAAAAATTATCATGAGAAAATTTATCCAAAGCACTATGTGTGTGTTTATTTTATTATCAGCACTTCCCGGCATTTCACAAAAGATGGATTGGACAACCAAATCCAAAACGGCCAAAGATCTTGCAAGCAGCGGCTCAAATCATTTTATGAATGCCGAATTTGCCCAGGCATATAATGATTTTTCCGCAGCTGTAAAACTTGATCCTGATTTTACTGTTGCACTTGCATTTATGACCAATCTTACCACAGGAGAAACTCAAAAAATGTATGCTAAAAAAACGCTGGCAAGTGCGGGGAATAAAACCGAAGGCGAAAAATTATTTGCTTCATTGGCGGATGAAAAAAATAAAAGGGCGGAGCGGGCTGATATTCTTGCAAAACTTCATACTATGTTTCCGGATGGAGCAATGATTGGCAATCTGTATATTCAAACGCGTGTTACACCTGATGAAGGCTGGGCTGCGGCACAGGAATATTTGAAAAAATTTCCAAAGGAAGCATCCATATACAATACTATGGGTTATTATAATTTGCAGGTTAAAAAAGACACCGTTGCAGCCAAAGAATATTTTGAAAAATATATTACTATGTATCCCGATGGTTGCAATCCTTACGATTCAATGGGAGAATTATATTTAGATAAAGGTGATACAGCTAATGCAGAAAAATATTATAAAATGGCATTGGAAAAATATCCCTTTAATACAAGTTCTATAGAAGCCCTGGAAAAAATAGAAGCTGGTAAGAAAAAGATGGATGATTCTAAATAGTTACAAGTATGCATAAAATAAAAGGGCCTGAAAAAATGGCCCTTTTATTTTATATAAATAACGGATAGGATTAAACGCACTTCAGAATATAACCTGAATTAGTAACCTTGATAGTTTATTTCAGGAATGAGTTAGTCATTAAAATTAATGGAGGAAGCAATTTAATTACAAAAATATTAGGCTACGCTTTAAAATTTTGTGATCACTATTTACTAAGATATCCGAACAGGCCATGTTCTTCTTCTGCAGGGCCTGCAGTGAAAAACAGCTGGTTTGCATCGCCACCAGGAACATTGTTTTCTATGGCCCATAATCCATCAATTACAATAGGTTTATTGTTTACATCTCTTAGTGGGCCAATAAAATCTCCATTTGCTTCATAAACATTAATCCTTCCATCTCCAAAATTTCCAACCAATATGGCATTCGGAACATTGGTAATTCCTGAAACAGCCTGTACTATACCCCATGGAGAATTAAGAGCACCTCTTGAAGCAAAACGTTTTAATAATTTTCCTTTCATACTAAAAACATCAATATACCCATTACCTGGCCCTTTTTCATCATCTTGGTTATCCGGTCCTTTCAATTTAGCATACGTTACATAAAGCTTACCATTTATGTTACGAATATTAAACGGGCCATAGCCTGCAGGAAGAAAATGGTCTTCAAATGGTTTATCCGTTACGTAATTAAACGTACTGTCAAATACATCAATTTTTTGCCCCTTAAAGTTTGTTGCATATAAAAAATTTCCCGTGCCGTCATTACCCATGGCAAGGCCTTTGTAAACTGCATCGCCTGCTGGATTACCTCCAACTTTGCCTGCATTATTTCCTCCGTTCCATGCCGTAATTGTTCCATCCTCTCCGGCAAAAATAAATTTTGCAGGCAAGCCGTTGTCAGGAATTACAAAGCTTGTGGTGCTGTTAAACACTTGACCAGTGGGTGCGCCTTCGCCGTCTAAAATTGTAACAGGTGGCCGCAATGTCGCGCCGGTTCTATTATAAATTGTGCTGAGGCCCGTGTGATTTGCAGAAATCCAAAGAGGCCCTGATGGCGCTATGGCTATGCCCCATGCATTTACCAGGTTGGGATCAATAATCGCCGCCCCATAACCATCTACGTCAGCAACAAGATTTATTTGCTGGTAGCCACTTAGAAATCGCTGCTCATCATGTTTTCGACAACCGGCAGCTACTAAAAAAAACATGAATAAAATAAACACGCCTTTCAAAGGCGGAGTAAAAACTCCGAGAGTAATCTTTTTCATTTGTTTTTGATTTAAAATTTTTTGATTAAATATTTCCTTCCTTTTCAATCGTCGTGTTTGTTGAAATGGTTGCTTAGTAATAATCATTTATTTCCGGAAGAATTTGAGTCAGGAAATTCTAAATAAATTTTTCGTGATTGACAATCGATAGGTACATTAATCCCGCATTTTGATAATGTTCGATAGAGAGGCGACCAGACCATATAATAAAATAGAAAGCCAGATAGAAATCCGGCTTTGTTTTTTTTAATCCAATATCCTATGAAAAACCAACGTCTCTATTATAAAAATTGTGACGATTTTTTTTAAGTGTAGTGAATAAAAAATTGTGGAATTTTTCACCCAAATTTTTTTAAGCAATATATTTTTTGAGGAATGTACCGGCAAAAACTTATTCCCGCAGGTTTAAGTTTTGAAAAGCAACCCTCGCTTGCTAATCAACGTTTGAAAAAAAACACTGTGAGAAACATGTAGCAAAAATCTATAAATACGTCTTTAAAATTTTGTCAAATGAAAAAAATACTATTCTTTTTTCTCTGCCTTTTGTGCATCGAATCCAAGGCAACAATGTGGACTGTACTGGTCGAGGATTTTCAGTTTAGTCCTTCAGCCCTTAATGTTGGAATAGGAGACATGATACACTTTGCGTGGGTAAACGGTGGCCACACCTCAACTTCATCAACTGTACCTGTTGGTGCAGCTACCTGGGATGTAGCTATGAATGTATTACATCCAACGTTCGACTACACGGTAACAGTCGCTGGTTCGTATAACTTTTTTTGCAAAATTCATGGCGCTCTTGTAATGTCAGGATCTTTTTCAGCTACCGGCGTCACACCTGTAACACTGTCTGCGTTCAACATTAGCTCGCAAAATGACAAACCATTCTTATTGTGGACAACCTTAACCGAAAACAATGCTGATCATTTTTCACTACGCAGAAGCTATAACGGGAAAGACTTTACGGAGATTGCAAAAATTCTTTGCGCCGGAAATTCTTCCGTTGAAAAATCATATTCATTTGCAGATGAAAAAATTCCGGCATCTATAAAATATGTTTATTACACTTTGGCAACGATTGACAAAGATGGAAAAACGCAATTGTCACCCATTAAAATTTATAAAAATAAAACTGCGCTTGCAAAATTGATAACTTCTATTTCGCCAAATCCAATAAGGGGAATGGGACATTTGATGTTACAATTTAATGCGGAAAAGCCTGGCAGCATGAAAGTAAAAATAGTGGACTTACAGGGGCATATAATTTTACAAACAGATGTTGCGGCTGTGGAGGGAATTAATAATGGTCACATACATTTAGGAGAAATTCAAGGCGGAATCTACATTATTTATTTTAGCCTTGATGGTATAAATGAATCTTATAAGATCACAAAAGAATAAAATTGGTTTTGAAAATATTTATCACAATTTATGAAGTTGAAAATATCCTAAGTGAATTTCATCAACATGTTTGTTTGTTGCCGGTGAAATTTTGAGCGAATAAATATCCTTGATAGTTTTTGGAAGAATGTCTTCTATTTTATAAATATCGTCTACATCTATTCCATATTTATCATCAATATGTGATGGTGCATTGTTAAAACCTGTGTGCTTGTAAAAAGCTGTCTCTTTTGCTTTTTGTATAACCATTCCTTTGTCATTACCTATTGCTACCATTTTATAATGATATTCTTCAAATTCATTTTGCTTATATCCACCGAGATTAATAAAAAATAATTTATTGGTGTCAGGTGAGCCAGCTTCCACTTTGTCCTTTGACAATACTGAAACATTATATCCGTCCACGTAAGTCACTTCTCTCCATGCATCGAGATGTATTTTTCCTCCTGCTTCCGGCCAAAAATTAATTATTTCCGGAACCAAATCTTTCAATGACTTGCCAATACTAAAAAAAACATCATGCTGTTCTGTATTTCTTTGTGGGGGTGCGCAGCCAATTAGTAACATAAATAATTTTAATTCTTCCATTGAATCCAATAATTTGTATCGGTAATTTTTACAATTTCGGTTTTCTTCTTTTTATGGTTTTATTCTTTACACTATCCCATATCGGTAGCACATCCGGTGAAAGATCAAAATAAACAATTGCACCGGCGTACAAAGCAATAAATACGCTGCTTTTTAAAACCATTGCAAAAAATCCATGCAGACTTAAAAAAGTATAATAACAAGCTACATAACATACCATTGCAAGCAGCACCGCATAAAGTGTTTTACTGCTAAACGGATGCATGTTGAATTTACGCTGAAGAAAAATGATACGAATAGCGTTATACACTGTAAACGAGATAACATTGGAATAACCAGCTCCGATAATTCCCAAATGCTTTACTAATAAATAACTCAACGGAGTTATAAGCACAAATAAAATGATACCGCTTAATAGTTCAAATCTCCAGAATATAGACGTGCCAATTATTTGTGCATTTACTCCTGTTCCTAAATCAATTATGCGTGCCATTCCTAAAAAGAAAAATATCCACTGCGATTTTAAATAATCATGCTTAAGGCCAAAGGTTATTACCGCATCAGTATAATTAAGCCATACCACTAAAAAAATACCAAGAGAAGCTATGAGCAGATTAATACCCGATCGTTGGTATATCAAATTTATCTTGTTGTAGTCTTTATCTTTCCATGCTTTTGAAAGTACAGGTATAGATGCAGCGACAGCGCCTCTTTGCGGTGCTTGCACCAATCCAGTAACAACACTGCCTAACGTAAAAATTCCCGCAGCAGCTGTTCCTAAAAGAGACATGATAACGACTGTGTCAATGAACTGCGCTATCATGAGAACAGCTCCTCCAAAATAAATGAGCGATGCCAGCGAAACAATTTTCTTATAAAACTTTTTTGTGACCCTGCTTATAGTAAAAGTAAAATGCAATTCTTTTTTCCAGGCTAAATAAATTAAAAGCGCGGCTGCAACAATTCCATAGATTAATGAATATAATTTTATAAATAAATCAAAACTGGTAATTAGTTTAAAGCTTAGCAAGAAAATTAAAACGGTTGTAAGTATTCTGAAAAGAACTTCACGTAAGAATGTTGTCAATATTGATTTTCGAATGTTCCATGCGAACACCTCGAAAATAGAAAATAACAAAAGCGAAAGACCGAATGGGAAAACCCAAATATAATATTGAACAAACTCGGGAGAATGAGCACCAAATTTTTGTATAACGAGATCCTTAAAAAGAATACCGGCAAAAATAACGAAGCAAAATCCAACAAGGCTTACAATGAGCGCCCATGTTAACAGATCGTTTTTCTTTTTCGGGAGGTTGTCATTATAATACGGATAAAATTTATAGACAACTGAAATCATTCCGAGGTTTGCAAATGCAAACATCAGGTTTCCTACAGCAATAAAAATGTTTGTTAACCCGTACTCGGAAGTTGAGAATGGTGAACCTTGTCTTGTAAAAAGATAAGTATTAATAAAGCCAATAAAAAAACCTGCGTAAACAAAAACGGTAGATATGATACTTTGCCTTCGTATCTGCGACATAGACGAGTTTAAGCCTGCAAATTATTTTATTTAATTTGATTTGTCTTTATATAAAA
>JBEPVC010000041.1:0-10846 GCA_041691235.1 Chitinophagaceae bacterium | reverse complement strand
CTGGATACTCTTAAAAAAATGTTTACACAAATGCACGACAACGTCAGTGATTTAAAGATAGAATCAATCGCCAACGCAACTGACGGCGATTACGATTTTGATCTAAACCACATGACGGGTACAACAAAAACTGAATTTATGGGGATGCCTGCTAATACCAAGATTGATATGATGAGTGTGGATGTTGTAAAAATTAAAGATGGCAAAGCAGTTGAACATTGGAGCTACCAGGATCCAAATGAAATGATGAAGATGATGCAAATGCAAAAAGGAATGCCAGCAATGGATAAAAAAATGGATACATCGAAAATGCATAAATAATGCAGGGTAAAAAAATTGTTTGAATATAGGTGCATGAGAAGTTTCAAAAAAAGGTAACCGAACTTGGTTACCTTTTTTTATTACCATGAAGAACAGAGAACTATTGTACTATCAATCTTCTCCTTACTTTATTAGTTCCGCTTTTATCGCTCACCTGCATAATATAAACTCCTTTTGACGCAGGTAGATCAATAATGGTGCTTTGCTGATTAAGTGATTGTTCTTTTATTTTCTTTCCTGCATTGTCGTATAACAAAAGTACCACTGGCTGGCTAAATTCATTGAGATACAGTAGTACATGTCCCCTTGCAGGATTCGGAAAAAGCGTGTAGCCGTTCCTGGTATTATCTGAAGAAATGATCAACACATCAGAATAAGTGAACGAGCCATCAGTATGTTCAATCTTTAACCTGTAAAATATTTTTGTATAATTGGCAGCCGACTGATCTATAAATGCATAATCAAGCTCTGTATTCGAATAACCATTTACTGATTTACTGTCAACAAATCCGATGTCTGAAAAATTTGCTTCGGTTCCTTTTCTTTCCTGAACTGTATATCCTTTTATATTTAATTCAGCATTCGTTTTCCATTCAAGTTCTACACCGCCGGCAGGTATCTTTTGTGCGGTGAAAGAAAGTAAGTGCAATGAATTTCCCAAAAGATATACATCAGAAGTATCTTTAAAATTTAATGTATTGGTCACTTCCAAAGTATAGCTACCCGTTACCGATGTAATATAATCGGGTGATGTAGCGCCTTCTATAAGTGTGTCATTTTTATACCATTCATAAGTAAGATTTTTCCCCTCTAGGCCTTGCAATAAAAATGAACCGCCTCCCTGGTCTATTGGCGTGAAATATGCTTTGGGCCTGCGTTGTGAGCTCGTGTCCTGCAGTTTGTAGATAGTGCCATTCCCATTAAAAATTATATACTGATCCCCATACCTGTCTTCACCAAAAGAAATAGGATTCCCCGTTGCTTGTGCAGCTGTAATGAAGTGAATTACACTTCCTGAGAGTACTCCTTCGGATTGCCTGATCCCATCAATCCATTTTGAAACGTAGTCAGAAAAAATGTATGTTCCGAAAAGAGATTTTGATTGCGCACTGCGATAGATATATCCGCCAATTATTGAAAAACCAACAGCATGTGAATAATCATAAATAGGTAAGGTTAAGCCTGTCATGTTACACCCGGTTGCAGGACTGTAACAAAAATTTCCCTCCATAATTTTCCATCCATAATTTCTGCCGCCCATATCATTGGCCGGCTGGTAATCTATTTCTTCATGCGCATTTTGGCCAACATCTGCAATCCACAAATCGCCTGTAATCCTGTCTATGCTACTTCGAAAAGGATTGCGAACACCGTATGCCCAAATTTCTTTTTTAATGCCAGTGGTTGTGTCGCTATAAAAAGGATTGGTTGGTGGAATGGCGTAAGGTTGAGATGCAGAAGAATTGCCGATATCAATTCTTAAAATTTTTGCAAGAAATGTTTTTTTATTTTGACCATTGCCTAAAGGATCGCCACCGCTTCCGCCATCTCCTAAATTAATGTACAGGTAACCATCTTTGCCAAACATTAAATTGCCTCCGTTATGATTGGTGTAAGGCTGCACTTGTGTAAGGAGGGTCAATGCAGAATTTGGATCGGCTATGTTAGAATCGGCTGCGCTTACTTTATATTCTTCAATCACGGTTGTTAATTTGCCGGCAATATTTGAGGTGTAGTCAACATAAAATTTTCCATCACTTTTATAATTAGGGCTAAACGCAATTCCCAAAAAGCCCTCTTCGCCTGATGCAGAAGATATTTTTGAAGTGATATTTAAGAATGGAGTTGGACGCAAAGTACCATCCGCATCAATTATGCGTATTCTTCCGGCACGATCCGCAATAAACAACCTGTCATCACCGCAATGCTTTAAATCAATGGGAGAATTTATCCCGGAAACATAAGGAATAGCGGCCAGCTTCTGGGCATTGGATTGCTGAAATGCAAAAAATAAAAAAGAAATAAAAAACGAGCGTACAAATAATTTCATAGATCAGTTTTAGTGATTGGTTAATGCAAAATTCTATTATTAAGTTACGATTTATTTATTAACAAAGTTTGCCGCCGTATGAAAGGATATTAAAATGACGAATTTTTCGAAATACTCAATAACTAATAACGAAAAGAGCATCCAAATGGATGCCCTTACAATTAATTTACTGCAAACCTGTAAGCCGGATTCTGTGTCCCGTTATTAGCGAGCGGTTATCATTTATCTTGCTGTTACATTACTGCAACAATCTTGCTGCCTACCCTCCAGCATCGCGCGAGCAGCCCTCAAACGCTGGTATACGTGGCATTACAGCACATAAGGTTTACCCATCATGGTAATTACTTACCACGACCGTGAGCTCTTACCTCACGTTTTCACCCTTATCCCGGTTGTTCGCCGGAACGGTAATTTTCTGTGGCACTTTCTCCCCGATCAAGATCGGGACCGGCCATTAACCGGTATGTTGCTCTTAGCTGTCCGGACTTTCCTTCCCGATTTTCATCGGAACGATAACCCGGTTTGCAGTATTGCAAAAGTAAAAATTTAAAAGTGAAAAGTAATCAGTGAACAATGATTAGTGATCTGTTACTTGATAATTCAAAACTCAAAACTTTCTTAGAAGCTGTTTAAAAATGACTCGAAAAATTTGCTATGTTAGTAAAGCTTGTATAAAATCAGTTTTGTGGCTAAAGCCAAATCAGCATATTCATTTGCCACAGACTTAAGTCTGTGGCAATATACAAGAATACTACCCGGGTTTTAGCCCAGGAACTAAAATTTAAAACGCTTCTTAGTATTGAAAAAAAATCTCTGTAGCTCCAAACCCAAAGTTGTGATGATATTGATTTACGAAACTTTTTACTTCAGGCTTCGACTTTAAAATTTCGTGAATTTCATCTCTTAGTTTTCCTGAGCCTATTCCATGCACTACAATTAAATTTGGCTGGTGATGCACTATGGCAAGGTTATAATATTTTTCGAATACGCTTAACTGTAAGGTTAAAATTTCAAAATTGCTCAGACGTTCCCAATCGTTAGATAATTTTTCAATGTGCAGGTCAATTACAGAGCGGGCAGGCTCCATGTTTTGTTTTGCTTTTGATGCATCATATAGCTGGCCGTAAGTATTGATGTAGTCGGGTTTGATGTCTTCGGCTTTATCAGGATAGTTTTCAAATAACTGGTACGAAAATGTTGGCTCGTTTTTCGTTTTCATTTCTTCAATCTTTTGAAATAATTGCTTTGCTTTTATTTTGATTGAAGCTTCAAAATGTTCTGCCTTTTTTTTGTTTTTATTTACCAGGGAAAAATCAAAAGAAAATTTTGGCGAATCATTCATTTGTTCAAAAGGAACATCGTGAAGATAAAAATCCGAAAGAGAAAAAATCTGGTTCGTATGTTCAAAATCTACATTACCTGAAAAGCTGATTTGATAAGCAAAATGATACGGTTCATCTGTTTGATTTATTAAATAAATTTTAAAACTCTCAACAACATCATCATCAAAAACATCTTTATCAAACACGGGCAAAAAAGAAACCCAAACTCCTTCACTCACTTTATATTTTGAATTGGCTTTTTCTTTCTTAACATTATCGATATACACTTTATCTTTTTTCTTTTCAATGATTTTCTTTTCAGAAAATCTTTTGAAATAAGGAAAGTCAATCTGGTCCATATACACCGGGAACCTTACTCCGTCTACATCTATTAATACCATTTTATCATTGATGATATCAACCACTTCACCTTCTTCATTGGAATGAAGAAGCAAAACCTTATCTCCTAACTGGTATTTCATAAGGCAAAGATAGATAGATTGAATGTTGAAAAATATCCATGAAAAGGCTTAAGCATAACCAATTTTTAAATGGTAAAAAAGAAAATCAGTTCACCAACAATAAAAAATCTTTTAAATTGTTATATTCGTCAATTCTATTACGCTTATGAGAACAATCAATCTTTTATTTTCGTTGGGCATTTTATTTATTTTCAATTCCTGCCAGAAGCAATTGCCGGATGCTGACCCCTCCAACCCGGGCACTCCGCCCATTAACACATCGTCTAAAATTAAAACATATACTGAAGATGCGACGGATGCCAACGGCCATAATGTTGTTACATTTAATGTAAACTATGATGCCAGTAACAGGGTAACGAGCCTTGTATCAACCTCAAACACCGGTGATAAATTTGTTTATCAATACACTGCGAACACATTCATTCTCGACATTTATAATTCCGGTGCTTTATCAATACACGACATTACTTTTATTAGTAGCAATGGATTGCCTGACAGTTCTTTTCAGTACAACGACACTAATGATACTTCTACGGATAAATATTATTATAACAGCGCCAAACAAATAATAAAAGATATTGAATATGAGTATTCATCTGGCGTTTCTACTGAATACAACGCATCCGTTTATGCGTATGATGCCAATGGAAATGTTAGCAGTATTACTGATGATTTTTCTGTTACCACTTATGATTATTATACTGATAAAGTAAATAATATTTCTCTACCCAACCTTACTCCTTTCCTAAATAAAAACCTTATAAAAACCACTACTTACGATGATGGCAGCGGCGACGTAGTTGTTATACACCATACCTATACTTTTGATAGCAGCAACAGAGTCTTGACAGAAACAGATACTGCCGATAACGGTGATATTTTTATAAAAACATACACTTACTACTAATTTAGAATCCAACGTAAACGATTAAACGCAGATATATTATGAACCTGCAAGCCTGCTACTCAATAGTGCAGCAAAAATGCGCAGATTTGTGAGTCAAAGATAAAAAGATTGAAATGCTGGATAATGACAAATCCGCAAACTCGAATCCTGGATGTTCTGGAATCTGTAGAATACCAAGTTATACCAACCATATAACGATTAAGGCTAATCGAATTTATTTTAAACATAGCAATCAACAATCTACACTGCATCTTTCATACCCAGCCTGCTATGTTTCCTGCTATATAAAAAATATATTACCAACCCGATGCACAACCAGATAACAAATCGATACCAGTTAGTATGGCTTTCCTGCGCCATTAAATAAAAACAACTTAATAAACCCATAACGGGTATTAAAGAAAAGCTTTTTGTAAAAGACAAAAATGAAATGATTGTAGCAACAATCCAGAACACCAGCATTGGCATACCTTCTTTTGTAACTAATGATTTAAAATGTTCCGGCACATACATCAAAATAAGAATAACAGAAAGAAGATACAACCCGGGAATTATATATTTTCCACTAACGTGGGGTACACGAAATTTTGATGCTGGCCTGTCAGGCCTTTGCTGTAAAACCAGGATGCCACCGCACACCAGCACAAATGCAAATAAAGTTCCTATGCTTGTTAATGCAATTACCACATCAAGGTTCATAAATAATGCGGGTATGCCTACAACAAATCCCGTTAGTACTGTCGAGAAAGATGGCGTTCTGTATTTAGGATGTATGCGTGAGAATATTTTCGGCAATAAACCATCACGACTCATGCTCATCCAGATGCGTGGCTGCCCCAATTGATAAACAAGCAGCACAGACGCAATTACAAAAATGGCGCTTACAGAAATAATTCCTGCAAGCCAATTGGTAACTTTTGAATTTTGGGTTTGAAAAACAAATGCCAACGGATCTGCAACATTAAGCTGTGTATATTTCGTCATGCCGGTAAGCACCAATACCAGCACTATGTACAACACGGTGCAAATAATTAATGTATTGAACATTGCTTTTGGTAAATCGCGCTGCGGATTTTTACATTCTTCCGCCGTAGTAGAAATAGCGTCAAACCCAATGTAGGCGAAGAACACAGCCGATACACCGCTCAGCACTCCCGAAAATCCATTCGGCATAAACGGATGCCAGTTAACAGGATTTACATAAAATGCGCCTGCAATAATAACAAGCAATATAACCGCAAGCTTAATGATTACAAAAATGTTATTCGCTGCTTTTGATTCGCGAATACCAATATAAACTATGTAAGTTATAAGCGCTACAATGCATAATGCGGGAATGTTCATGATGATTCTTATGCCGCCAAGAGATGGAGCGCTGTTCCAAGCATTATATGCATACGTGACGCTTTGATCGAGCGTTGCTATTACTTTATCACCGCCTTTTGCTATTGCATCGCTTGCTGCTTCAAAGCCTTTGTGCGCTGTAAAGTAATCCATCGTTAGCCATGAAGGAATATGAATATGAAACCCTTCCATTACGCGAACAAAGTATTGGCTCCATGAAATAGCAACTGCAATATTTCCTATTGCGTATTCCATTAATAAATCCCACCCGATTATCCACGCAAACAATTCGCCGAAGGCAACATAAGAATAAGTATAAGCACTTCCGGAAACAGGAACCGTAGACGCGAACTCTGCATAACAATAAGCAGCAAAACCACATGCAACAGCAGTGATTGCAAATAATAGTGTTACGGCCGGGCCCCCATGAAAGCTTGCAGCGCCAATGGCTGTGAATACACCGGTACCAATAACAGCGGCAATTCCAAAGAACGTAAGGTCTCTTACAGTTAAGACTTTTTTTAAATCTTCGTGATGTCCGTGAGAATCTGTTAAGCCTTCTTCAGCTTCTTTTAAAATGGCAGGTACACTTTTTTTGCGGAATAAAGAATTAGACATTTGGTAAACTTTAGTTTACTGAAAATAAAGAAATATTGTGAAATTCTTCAAATATGAAATTTAAGAAAATGCTGTCTTCAAGCAGCATGTTGACTTTTGGAGAAATTTTATGAACAAAGTAATGGTGATTGTGTTCGGGCCAGTCATGGATCCCAAAGGACCTTATGGCATGGGTGTTTTAGAAGCTGATGAAGAAGAACAAGTTAATAAATTTACAGAAGAAGCTCCCGGTTCAAAAATAAATACATATGAATTTTATCCGATGAGAGCTGTATTGCCCGATAAATAGATTTTTTGCTCTACCCTATTCCATCTGCTGCGACTTCCTTATTAACTTTTAGCACCAGGCCTTGCAAAACTTTGCCCGGACCAACTTCAGTAAAATATGTTGCTCCATCTTCAATCATTCTTTCAATCGTTTGTGTCCATCTAACGGGGCCGGTTAGTTGCTCAATCAAATTATTTTTTATTTCATTGGGATCTGTTACTCCCCTGGCAACAACATTCTGATAAACCGGGCACATTGGAGTATTGAAAGCGGCTTCCGCGATGGCTTTTGCCAACTCCTCCCGTGCAGGCTGCATTAACGGCGAATGGAAAGCGCCGCCCACCGGAAGCATGAGCGCTCTTTTGGCGCCTGCAGCTTTTAGAAGATTACATGCCTCTTCTATTCCCTTAATTGATCCTGATATTACAATTTGACCCGGGCAATTATAATTGGCAGCAACAACAATTTCATTTTTGATGCCAGCACAAATCTCTTCGACTTTGGAATCATCAAGTCCGAGTATAGCAGCCATAGTTGAAGGATTGATTTCACATGCTTTCTGCATTGCTCTTGCTCTTACAAAAACAAGCTTTAATGCATCTTCAAAAAGCAAACCACCATTAGCAACCAATGCTGAAAATTCACCGAGTGAGTGTCCTGCAACCATGTCGGGACTATCGTGCTCAATAGTTTTATATGCAATTACAGAATGAAGAAACACAGCAGGCTGGGTCACATTAGTTTGCTTTAAATCTTCTGCAGTACCGGCAAACATAATATCAGAAATACGAAAGCCCAATATTTCGTTAGCTGCTTCGAATAATGATTTTGCAGAATTATGATTGTCGTAAAGATTTTTTCCCATTCCGGTAAACTGTGAGCCTTGACCGGGAAATACAAAAGCATGTTTCATTGCAGATTATTTTCTTTTTATGAGATCAGCCTGTATCAGGCTAATAAATTCATTTCTTGTTGATTGCTTTTCAAACTCTCCCCAAAAGGCGGAAGTCGTTGTAACAGAATTTTGCTTTTGAACTCCCCGCATCATCATACAAAGATGCTCCGCTTCTATTACCACAGCCACGCCCAGTGGGTTTAATGTTTCCTTTATCGCTTCCAAAATCTCTGTAGTTAGCCGTTCCTGAACCTGCAGTCTCCTGGCAAAAATATCAACAACCCTTGCCAGCTTGCTTAGCCCGGTTATCCAACCGTTAGGAATATACGCAATATGTGCTTTGCCAAAAAAAGGCAACATGTGATGTTCGCATAAACTATACAGCTCTATATCTTTTACAATTATCATTTCACTAATATCCTCATGAAATTTCGCAGAATTTAAAACCGTTTTTGCATCAAGATTGTATCCCTGTGTTGCATACTGCATTGCCTTTGCAAGTCTTTCAGGCGTTTTTAATAACCCTTCGCGTTCAGGATTTTCTCCAATTAGTTTTATTGCTTCATGATAACTTTTCATTAATCCCTCTGTAACCGCAGCATCATACTGTTCAATTTTTTTGTAGGCCATTTAACTTGTTTTAGTAAATAAATATTTAATCCGCAGGATATTCTGTAAAATTCCGTGGCGTTTCGTACAGGCGTACCTGTAAGTCAAACACCTTGTCAATTTTATCTCTTAAGATTTCATAAATAACCACAACGATATTTTCAGCCGTGGGATTTAAACCAGCAAATTCTTTTGTATCAAGATTAAGATTTTTATGATCAAATTTTTCCAGAACATTCTCATTTATAATATTGCTCAATAATTTAAGATCGATAACAAAACCTGTTTCTGCATTTGGAACACCGGTAACTTTTACTTCAATTTCATAATTGTGACCATGATAGGATGGATTATTGCATTTCCCAAACACGTTATCATTCTTCGCTTCATCCCACAAAGGATTGTGCAAACGATGCGCCGCATTAAAATGTTCCCTTCTATAAACCGATACTTTTTTATTCATCAAAAATAAAATTTAAGACATCTATTCTCCAAAGTATTCCACATAAATCCGTGGTGTTTCATAAAGCTTTATGCAATGCAGCTGAACCGGCGCTGGCACATGAGGCTTTAGCTGTTGCCATATAGCTTTTGCCAGGTTTTCAGTTGAGCACATTTTTCCTTTTAAAAAATCAACATCAACATTTAAATTTTTATGATCCAGCTTATCCAAAACAAATTGTTTTATTAGCAAGCTTAAAATTTTTGCATCAAATAGAAAGCCTGTGTCTTCAACAACCTCGCCCTTTATGGTGACAAATAATTCATAATTGTGCCCATGCCAGTTTTCATTTGCACATTTACCAAACACAACTTCGTTTCGTTCTTTATCCCATGCAGGATTGTAGAGCTTGTGTGCGGCATTAAAATGTTCCGCCCTGGTTAAATAAACCATTCTCTTAAAATATTTTCGCAAAGGTAGTTGAGAAACTCAAAATAAGCTTTCGAAATGCGAACTTTGCCAAATGGACTTATTAGTAATTGCTGCAACAGAATTAGAGATAAAACCTTTTGTTGATAGCAATAATTTTGCAGATATACTTATCACCGGCATCGGAATTCCGGCATCAATATTTCATCTTACAAATAAATTGGCAAAAAAAAAATACGACCTGGTTATCCAGGCCGGCATTGCAGGTTCCTTTAAAAAAAATCTCAAAAAAGGAAGCGTAACAATAATTCAGCAGGATACGTTTGGTGACCTTGGCGCAGACGAAAAAGGAAAATTTTCTACTCTTTTTGATTTGGGTTTTGGAAACGAAAATGATTTTCCATTCAAAGAAGGATGGCTGATTAATGATAACAATTATTTTTTAAAGTCTACGCTTCCGGTTGCGAAGGCAATAACCGTTAATAAAATTACAGACGATAAAAAGTATCTTACCCGTTTGTGTGAAAAATTTAATGCTGATGTTGAAAGTATGGAAGGGGCTGCGTTTCATTATGTTTGTCTTCAACAAAAAATTAATTTCTTGCAATTAAGAAGCATTTCGAATGTGGTGGGCGAAAGAGATAAATCTAAATGGAAAATGAAAGAAGCGATTACCAATCTGAATATCGAATTAAAAAAACTATCCGATAGCTACCGGATTCAAAACTTTACATAAAAAATGAATTTCACACTTGGATTTTCACCATGCCCTAACGACACTTTTATTTTCGATGCATTGGTAAATAATAAAATTGATACTGAAGGTTTAAGCTTTTCCGTAAGGCTTGAAGACGTTGAAACGTTAAATGAACTTGCATTAAATCAACAACTCGATTTTACCAAGGTAAGCTATGGAGTTTTGCCCCTCATCCTTGGAAATTACAAAGTACTAAATAGTGGAAGCGCATTAGGTACCGGCGTAGGTCCACTTCTCATTTCAAAAAAAATCACAGCCATTGAGGATGTTGAAAAATGCGCGATTGCAATTCCGGGCGAAAACACAACGGCACACATGCTTTTTTCCCTGGCATTTCCCAATGCAAAAAACAAAATTTTTAAAAGATATGATGAGATAGAAAATTTTGTGCTTGAATCAAAC
>JBEPVC010000040.1:0-10897 GCA_041691235.1 Chitinophagaceae bacterium | reverse complement strand
ATAATTTTAAAACCATTTTTAAGATAGAAGTTAATAGCTCTTGCATTTTCTTTCCACGTGAAGAGCCACATGCCTGCCTGGTTATTTTTTTTAGATAACTCTACATTAAATTTAAAAAGTTCGAGACCTAATTTTAATTCATGAAACTCTTTCAGCAGGTAGAGCCTTTCTAATTTTACAACATTTCGCGCAGGGATATTTTCATGAGGATTATTCAAAATAATTTTTGAATACCCTGCAGGGATTTCGTTATAATAAATTATGTAATAGATGTTCTTTGAATCTTTTAACTCATGTTGAAAAAAGTCGCAGCTGTTTTTTTCATTTATATAAGTATCTATATCTTCTTTACAAGCACTTTCACCATGTGATTCAATGAATGTTTGTTTGCCGATATCAGCAAGTAGTTTAAAATCTTTCTCTGTGGCCTTAATAATGAATCTCATTTTAAAATTCGAAAATAAAATGTTTATGGAACTTCGATTTTAAGTACCTGGATTGCTTTAGCTGTTGTATTTGTTATTATTTTTAGGGCAAGGCGAAGACGAAAAAAATAGTTATGCACGCAGTTTTGAATTTTCTGCAAATAAATTTAGTTTACGTCTTATATATTGCTGCAAAAAATTTGGATATACATTATAGGCTATATTAGTTATTAAAATTATGCAAGCCCATAAAAATTTTCCCTTAACTATGGCATAAACAATTATTAAGTCAAAAAATAAAAAAAGAATTAGATGGAACTTTTCAAATACATAAGTTTGATTAATAAGCCCCGCAATCGAAGATTTTTTATTCGTAACAACTTTGTATGCCGGGAATTTCTTTTTTATTAACGCATTTATTACTACTCCATTTTGTGCAACTCTATTTATAAAATGGACGCCAAGCTTTTTATATATTTCAGTTGTTTTCCCTATCTGAATTTTATCAAGAAAAGAATTTTTCAGAAATATCGGTATTATGCTTATTGCTAAAAAAATATAGACAATTTTAGGGCCTATTAAGGTGAAACAAAAGATTGAGATGGGCGTAAGGTTTAGTATCGACCAAACTATGTTTGGAATCATATTATATAAAGCGGCCAAATTTTTTACCTTCCTTTTATTTTTCTCATTTTCAGAAACCATTTTTCAAAACAACTTTTATTTAAAAAGGTCACTTCTTAAATAAATAAAGCTACCTTAAATGCAGCTCTATTTATTATTACATTAAATTAATGATTGAAAATAACTTTCATTCATGCGGTCAAGCTTCAACACAGGCCACAAAAAATAATCTAAATCCTATAAGCGATTATGCAGTACCGTTAGCGTTAATCTTCTTTTGCGCAAACTTCTGTAATAACCCCGGTAACATACCGGCGATTGCCCCGGTTATAGCCGGTGATAAGCCAAATTTGCTGGTAAGACTGCTTACCAAGCCGCCTTCAAGTGCGCTGGTGAGAGTACCGCCAGAGGCCATTGTGTTTTCAAGCTTCGATAACAGACTCCCACCCTGTTCTTGTTGCGGATTAGATAAGTTATTCGCAACGTGAGTGGCAATTTCATTATGTATAGCATCTGCCTGGTCAGCAGGGATAGTGGATTGCACTTCCGGGTTTTCTCCCAAATGTTCTTTTACAAGTTTTAATATTTCGTCAAACATAATTTTGTTTTTTAAATTTTGAATAATAAGGTGCAGAATGTTATTTGTTACGTTAACAGTGACGCATAAAATTACTGTATCTTTTAAAATCCATGAAAATATTTAGTTTTCTTGGGTGTCCATTTTTTATTGTTTTCGCTTTTGGTCATACTTACTGAATTCTAAAAACTTTATCGGATTAGTCAATAATATCGAAAAGACAGTTTCGGGCTTGCGTAAAGAAAAACAACTTTACCTTATTATATCTGTATCAACCGGTATATATCCGAGGTGCCTGCTTAAAGAAAGTATTTGTCCTTTATGATGAGACTCGTGTGTGATTACGTGAGTAAAAAGTTTGAGTTTGGTTACACTGTTTCGCCCGCCATTAAGTTCATAGTCAATTTTTTTTCCTTCTTCTAATTCAAATAATATAAACTCATTCATAAAAATATCAACACTATTAAATAAGTTGATTATATCGCCAATGTTTTGCTTTGAATTATATTCTGTAAAAGAAATATTTCTATTCAGTGTATTCTTAGCAATCCAAAATTCATACACATTGGCAATGTGCACTAATAAATTTCTTATACTGCCGCCTCTTCCGAATGAACTATTTTCATTTACCAGGTCGGGCTGAGAAATTGTTTTGCAATATTCAAAAAGCACTTGTCTTGATTCCTGAACAGCTTCGTATTGTTCTGTTACGTATTTTAAAAAAGATTCCATTCCGGTTATATATTTTGCTTCAAAAAGTTTGTGGTAACAACCGTTGCAAATTCATCACTCAAACTTGCAAGCGCAGTTTCATGAATAAGTTCTGCTGAATAATTTTGTCCATCCAAACCTTTTTTATTGAACGTTGCTGTTGCATCAGAAACAACAAAGGTGTCAAAGCCTAAATTCCCTGCCATTCTTGTTGTTGTGGATACACAATGGTCAGTGGTCAAACCGGCTATAACAAGCTTTGTGATTTTTGCATTGTCAAGCTGCTCTTTCAAATCTGTGTCAATAAAAGCGCTATTTACATTCTTTTTAATTACAGGCTCATCGTTTATGGGTTTTACAATTTCCAGGAATTCATTTCCCACATTTGTTTCATGCAATGGGGAAGCAGAATTGGATGAGCAATGCTTAATATGAAATATTGGAAGATTATTTTCACGCCAAAGCCTCAATAACTCGCCTGCATTTTCTTCAGCATTCAAATTGTTTCTTTGGCCGCCCCAATACTTAATATCATCAAATCCTTTTTGAATGTCAATTAGAATTAATGCAGGCCTGTCCTTTTTTGTAATACTCATTTTAGTATTCAAATTTTTATTTGATAAACCTACTGCATTATCACAATAATTGCTCAAAATATCCGCCTATCTCTTTCTCCTTATCAACAAATTGCAGTTCTAAAATCCAATGCCTTTCATTACCATTTGCATCCAATAAAAACATGTCGTTATCATTTGCAGGATGAATATCTAATTCCAAGCTTTTTGGATCTAACGGTTGTTCGTGCGGAAACTCTCCTACAATATGGCCTGCAATTTCACCTGCAAATGTCCAACCATAATCATTGGCTTTTTCAACAGCATATTGAAATAATTCAGATGCTTTTAATTTTGTTTTTGTTTGATACCATTCCTGAATTTCGTACCACGCTTTTTCTATATCGTTTTTTAATTTCAGCTTTGTTGCATTGTTACCCATCACATAAGTTCTGCCAAGATCAGCTTCATAACCTTTAACGATTGGCCCAAAATCAATAAATAAAATATCATCCTCCTGTATTATTTTACCAGGAGGATTTTCAGGATAAGTTGCCAAAGTATTTACACCGGCTCTTACAATTTTCTTGTGCCAGTGGTCTTTGATACCAAATTTTTCAAGAGCCAGATCAGCAATCTCCGAAGCAAGCTGCGCTTCCGATTTACCTGCGATTATTAAATTGTTTTTTTCGACTGCATTAAATAATTGAATCGAAATTTTTTCAGCGTTTGATAGTTTTGCTTTAGTCATTTTAATTTGTTTAAAAAATAGTAACAAAAAAAATGAATTAAACTCACCTAAAAGTTAATCTACATTAACCCGGCGCATTTTTTTCTTTAAAGTACTTAAGAACTGCGGAGTGATACCTAAATAAGATGCAATGTCTTTTTGGGAAAATCTTTTTTCTGCGTATGGCTTCTGCCTTAGAAACGAGATATATCTTTCTTCAGCCGGCGCAGATAAAATTGAATTGATCTGGTCTCTTTGAGAAATGTAAGCGTTTTGAAAAAGTATCCTGAAAAACCGCTCAAACTTTGGGATCTTTTGATAAAGCAATTCTAAATTAGTTTTACTTATTTGTATAACCCTGGTATTTTCTATTGCTTTAATATTCCATTTAGAAGCCGTTCCTTTAAAAAAGCTATAGAGATCATCTGCCCACCATTCTTCAATTAAGAAATCAATAATATGTTCAACTCCATTTTCATCTAAATAATATGTTTTTAAACAACCTTCAGTTATAAAAGTTTCATACCTGCAAACATCTCCTTCACGAAGTAAAAATGCTCCTGTCTCTAAAGATTTTGAATGTAAAAGTGATGTGAAAAATTCTGTTTCTTCCGGAGTTAAAGAAATATGTCTTGCTATATTAGAGAGCAAAAGATCAACATTCATTTCTTGGTAAAAATTTATAAAACGATTTCAAAAATTAATTTCTAAGTCATTCATTTCTTCTGCCTGGAAATTACCCCCGATTATTTTTTCCGTCCAACAAATCGTATCACAGAACCTTTCCCAACATGAAACAGCCCTTCATTTAATTCAACTTCCTGTTCAGCTAATTCTATAATTTCCAAATTATCAAAATCTGCTTTTATTTCGTTTATTGAAAATAACATTTCAACTTCTTTCGGCCCGCCCATTTTTTCATTGTTGCTCATATAGCTTAAATGATTTTTACTAAAAGCTTCAAAAATTAGAATTCCACCCGGACGTAAGTAAGTTGCCAATGTTTTGTGATAGCCCGATTTTTTGTCTGCAGGAAAGTGCGCATAAATTAAAGCAATTGCATCAAATTGATTAACGTGATAATTCAAAGATTGAAATTCTCCAACCTCATAATTAATTTTTACCTGGTACTTATCAGCCAATTGAATTGCTTTTTTCTTCCCTTCGGCACTAAGGTCAAACGCAAACACCGTCCAGCCAAGCGTTGCAGCATACACTGCATTTCGCCCCTCTCCTTCTGCCGGCAAAAGAATTATACCTTCCGGAATTTTAATAAGTTGTTCTTTGAAGTAATTGTTAGGTTGTTCACCATAGGCAAATTCCTTTATACTATATCTATCGTCCCATTTGTCTTTCATAATTGCAGCATTTAAATTGCTACTAACGTTAGCGAATAGTCGCAAACTTATTTCCGCCCGTTCTATTTAAGTTCCTGTGCCATCTTTAAAGTATGTTCCAAAGAATTTGTATTTGTCCAGTTGTTATGCCCGGGAATGATATATTTTGGATTTTTACATTTCATCTGCACATTTTTTATTGTTGATGCATACTTTTTCACATTTGCATCCGCTAAGTTACCGAGAGTGCTATCTTCAACGCTTTTTATTAAGCAACCACCATAAAGAATTTTTTCTTTCTCAAACCAAATTATAATGTTGTCGGGGGCATGACCTTGTCCTGGATAATAAGTTTGAAACGAATGTTGCCCCGAAATAAAAACTGAATCCTTATTAATTAAAAATTCGGCTCTTTTCATTCCTCTTTTCTTGCTTAGCTCATCCGTCTGTCTTGTAGTATACGTTTTAATGCCTTGCTGCCTGTAATATTCAAGTCCACTGGTTCTGTCTTCGTGAAAATGTGTTGCAATGCACATTATTACATTTTTATTATGTCTTGCCTTTATACTATCCAGCAAAGGTTGAAATTGGGTTGTGTCCCAAGGTGAGTCAAACATAACTACTCCGTCGTTTGTTACCATGTACATTCCGTTTGCAGGTATTCGCACTCCTTTATAAAAATTATAGGTTGTAAAAATATAAAAGTCACCGGTTAGATGAGAAATTTTCAAAGTGGTGTTTGTGTTCTGTCCAAAAATGTTTGATAAGAACGATAAAGAAATTAATGTTGTTATTATTATTCGCATAGGGTGTTTAAATTAGTACTAACGTTATTGCATAGCTGCAAATTCAGCAGCCAGCCGAACATTGATTAAAATTGAAATTACATAAACTATTGCAGCCTTTTTAAAAACGGGGAGTTTTCAATGAATAATTTTAAATTATCAGGATCATTTATAATGTAATCATGTTTATTCAAACTATGTATAAAAACAATTTTATTAGCCCGCAAAAAACTGCCCGCTACATCTTTTTCCTCAATGGTATCTACATTGATGTGTAATGCATATAATTTGTTGAGCATTACTTTAGTTTCATCATCGGTGCCGCCATAGTTGGTATAGAGATTTATAAAACGATTACTCGTATCAGCTTGTATCCAGTTTAAAAACTTGTCTGTTTCAGTATATAAAGCATCAAACAATACCACCTGCTTTACGGGAACATTTCCGTTTTGCAAAATATTTGCCATTACCCGGTAAGCTCCGCTATGGCCCGCCAATATTATATTTCCATACTCACATTCTGCTGAGATCATCTTTTGTTTTCTTAAAGTAGTTAATACATCTTTCAGAAGGTTTTTAAAAACATCCGGTTGTTCTAACTTGCCACCATAGCTATCAGGAGCATTTTTTGCTGTTTCAGCCAGTACCAGCACAGCGTTTACTTTTGAATCTGCAAACTGCCTGGAGAGTTTATATTTTACAATGGCACTATCAATATTATTGTTCCATCCATGAAACCAAAATATAAGATCAACATGTTTTTTGGCTTTAAGAATTTGCGGTGCAACAAGTATAACTGAACTATCCATGTAATGATGAGCGAGGTCATAAAAATTACCATCGTACATGTGGCCATTCATCCGGCCGGTATCAGGAAAAGAAGTATTTGAAGAAGCTATTTTTAAAATATGCAAACCCTCTTGCGCTATGCAATGCTTCGCGAGTAAAGCAAAACACAACACTGATAGAAATATTTTTTTCATTATCTTCTTTAAATAAAATGTTGAAAAACGCCGCCTCCCTGGATGTAAGTTTGATGAACATAAACATCTTTATCACCATCCTCAGGTGGAATGAAGCCAAATCCTTTAGTATCATTAACCCATTTTACTTTTCCTGTGTTACGCATAGTTTCTTTTCTATTCAATATACGATCGTTCCGGGAAAAATTTTTGTCGAATTGTTTGAGCGGCCATCTATCCTATAAGTCAAATGATTTTGCAACCAAATTTAATTTTACAGCTTGCGGCGGTGCTATTAATCCTTCGCTTTTTAATTGATTGCTGAAAGCTTTGAATGATTCTAATGTGGGAATAATATTTTCTTCGTCTCTTTGAATAGAAAAATGTACAAAACTAACCCCATCTTCTTTAAGATAGGTTGAGTATAAATTGCCCGTGTCTCCTAAGGCACGCAATTCATCCATTACTTTTTGAATATTAGCTTTGTTAGTATCAACGTACCCAGGTTTTACTGTATATTCTACTTTTACTGCTTTCATATTTTTTCGATTTTTAAAATACATGTAAATAATTGCTTTAAGATTTTTTTAAATTATCACCTCTCTGTGATGTATGATACCAATTCCACTCCCAGGTTTTGCGGTTATATTTTATTATTCATCTTTAGATAAAATGGTTTGCTGAACGGCATCTATCTTTTCTTTTTTATATTTTTTCATCACAAAATAAAAAATGCATACTATCCCTATAAAAATAATTACTGAAAGAATTTCCCATTTACTCAAACTGGTTAGCAACCAAACGATGGCCGCAATACCAATTAAAGGAATAACAAGCCCGCCGGGAATTCTGAAAGTTTTTTCCGATACTCCCTGTTTTTTTGTTCTCAGTTTAATGGTTGCCAAAATAACGGCGAGGTAAACAAGCAGTAAAGAAGCACTTGCCAAAACTGCCAGCTGTTTAAAGCCTCCTGAAACTGAAATAATAAAAATCAATGCGGCATAACAGGCAATAGCTAAATGCGGTGTTGCAAATTTTGGATGTACTTTTCCGAGAAATTTTGGAAACAATCCATCATTGGCACCGGCAAAAAGTAACCGTGGGGTAGCAAGTACGTCTCCAAAAACAGTTGTGAAACAGGAAAAGGCTGCTGTAAGTAAAAGAATAATAGCCCCAACGGGCCCAACAATTTTTTCAGCAATAGCTGCCAATGGCGCATCTTTTACAGCCTCCATATTTGCACCCAATACTCCCTGCGTTACAATTTGAAGAAGAAGGTAAAAAGCAAGTATTAATAATCCTGCCAGCAAGATTCCACGTGGTACTGTACGTTTCGGATTTTTTATTTCACCACTCACAGTAAGTGCTGACTCGAAACCGAAAAATGCAAAAAATAAAATAAGAGCAGCATTGCCAAATGTGCTGAATGACGGTAAATGTTCCCAATGGAAATTGTTTGATTTTATGTGAAAAAAACCAAAAATGATAATCGCTACCAGCGGCAATAATTTTATGACGGTAACAAATTTTATAAAAGCAACGCCGAGTTTAGCGCCACGTATATTTATTAGTAACATGAAACTCATCAATATGAAAAAGAAGAAAGCCCGGAACCATGGATTTGAGAAAACCGGAAATACTACTGCCAGGGAATCAGCGATAATATTCATTAATGCAGCATCGCTTAAAATAGACCACGCAAAAAAGTAAAGCCAGTTAATTATAAATCCCGGGAATGCTCCAAATGCCGCCACCACGTAAGCATAGTTACCACCGCTAGTTGTAATCTTGCTTCCAATTTCTGCATAGCAAAGCATGATGGCGCCCAATACAATGGAGCAAAATATATAGCAAAATATACCGAAACCGCCCAACTGAATTCCGATGATAGCTGGTAAAACAAAGATACCAGCGCCAATAGTAAAATTTAGAATGGTAAGGGCAAGCCCCGATACGCCTATTACCCGTTTTAATCCTTCATCAGTTTTTGTTGCTGACATGTGAGTTTTGTTTTGGTACTATTAAAAAATTTATGAATAAATACTAAACCGTCTTTTCATCAATTCAACCTGTCCATTCCTTCAATTTTTCTATATGGCTTTTTAAAGAAATCGTTGATGGTTTCGTTAAACTGCTTGCTGTAATTGACAGGTGTTGAATGCCCGGAATTAGGAATGATCCATAAATAAGATTGGGGTATATTTTCTGCAATCAGCATTGTATGTCTTGGCAGCAGGGCATCATGATCGCCGCCGATAACTAATGTAGGGCACTTAATCGTATGCAATTGATCCAGAGAAATGTTGGGTTCTTTTGTCATCATCGCCAACAATTTGTATTGATTTTTTATTTCAGATGTTTGTTTTACTTTGGATAAAGAATCAACAGCATCAGCCAGCCAAACAAACAGTGATGGTTCCACAGCTGAAGAATCAGGCCATAGATTTGCACCGGTTATCGCAAGTTTTTTTACTTTCTCAGGGTGACGGATGGCAAGCAGCAATCCATTAATGCCGCCATCGCTCCAGCCTATTACATAACAGGAATCAAGATGAAGATGTTCAAGCAATGCGTTCAAATCATCGGTCATCATTTCATAATTTAAAGAATCGCCCGTATCTATTGATTTTCCCTGCGCCCTGCTATCTGCAAGTATCACTTTATATTCTTTTGAAAAATAAGGTATTTGCTTTGTGAAATCTTTGATGCTTCCTCCATTGCCATGAATGATAAGCAAAGGCCTGCCGGTACCATAAATTTCATAATACATTTTGAAGCCGCGGTTGTTAAAGTATTTTCCTATCTTACTATTAGTGCCGTATATATTATTATGGGTGGATGCTACAGGCAATTGAGCATTTACATTTGCGGCAAGAATAAATGTAACAATCGAAAGAAGTAGTTTACAATTTTTCATTATTATGTTTTTTATTTTTTAAAAGTTTATTCCGATTAGTAAAAAAATGGCGCTCAAAATAAGCAACGCAATAATGAGTGGCGTAATAAATTTCAGCCATGCTTTATAACTCACCTTTACCATCAGCAAAGCAGGAAATACTGAGCCTGTAGGAGTAATTAAAAACATAATACCGATGCCATATAAATACGCATTCACAATTTCACGACCGGGAATATTTACAATAATGGCCAATGCCCCAATAATAGGCATCGTAAGCACGGCCATGCCAGATGATGAACTTACAAGAATGCAAAAGAAGAAATAAAACAACATCACCAGTATTATAAAAATGCCAGGTGCAAAATGCTGTACCACGTTAGACGCATAAAAAAGAATAGAGTCGCCCACAAGCCCTTCATTTAAAACAATGGTTACACCTCTTGCCAGTCCTATGATTAATGCAACAGACAGTAAGCTTGCTGCACCTTTTATAAACTCAGCCACAAATGTTTTTTCTCCCATGCGATCTATAAAACCAACCAATAGTGTAGAACCAAAAAACAAGGTTGACATTTCTGTTGTCCACCAATTAAGAAATACAATACCCGCGATCATGCTTAGGAATGTGAACACAAAAACAAACAGCAATAATTTAGTTTTGGAACTTAATTTTTCACGGTTACCCTCTGTATGCACTTCAATTTCAAAAGGTGATTTTGTAATGCCATCTATTTTATAAACGATAGAAGCTGTACGGTCTTTTTTTACTTTCGCGGCATACCTGAGAATATACCAGGCCAGTATTGCAGTAGAAATTACAAAAAATAAAAGTCTTTCATTTAGTCCGTCAATCCAGTTAATGCCTGCTGCATTAGAAGCTATAATGACAGAGAAAGGATTGGTAAAGCTTGCAATAAAACCCACGCAGGTACCTCCAAATACGATAGCAAGCGGCACCATTACATCATAATCTTCTGCCATAAAGAGTGGCACTAACACCGGATAAAAAACAATAGACTCCACATCCATTCCATAAGAGCCACCAAAAAAAGAAAAAACAAAAACCAAAATAACAATCAGCAATCTTTCTTTGCCCTTCATCTGCTGCGCCAAATATTTTACACCTTTAAACATGGCTCCTGTCTTGGTAAAAACAGCCATAAATCCGCCAATAAATAAAATAAATAATGCCACATCAATACTATCTAAAATACCTTTTACCGGCGCCTGGAGAATAGCAATAAAACCTTGCGGGCTTGATGGTAGTTTTTTATAAGTACCCGGAACTGATAT
>JBEPVC010000039.1:0-11038 GCA_041691235.1 Chitinophagaceae bacterium | reverse complement strand
GCACCAAGCTTTGCAGACCTATTAAAATTTGCAATCAGCTTTGATCGGAATGGTACTCCATTTGCATCATAATATTGCTGAAGAAATTCTGCTTTTAATTTTGCTACATCAACGTTTGAAGGACATTCTGATTTGCATCCTTTGCAACTCAGGCACAAATCCATTACTTCATATATCTCTTTATGATCGAATCGATTTATTTTTTCTGAATTGGTAAGAAATTCACGCAGAATATTCGCTCTTGCTCTTGTGGTATCTTTTTCATTTTTAGTTGCCATGTAAGAAGGGCACATTGTACCGCCTGATAAATGCGTTTTACGGCAATCGCCAGTGCCGTTACATTGCTCCGCATGCTGCAATATATCCTGGTTATAATAACGAAAAACGGTTTTAAATTCGGGTGTTTTTTGACCAGGTGAATAACGAAGCATCGTATTCATCGGCGGTGTATCTACAATCTTATTCGGATTAAAAATATTTTTCGGATCCCATGTATGTTTTATAACTCTGAATAGTTCATAATTTTTTTCGCCAACCATTTGCTTAATAAATTCGCCGCGTAATCTTCCATCGCCATGCTCACCACTTAATGAGCCTTTATATTTTTTAACCAGTGTTGCTATTTCTTCTGCAATAATTCTGAAGAGATGATTTCCTTCTACGGTTTTTAAATTAATGATAGGACGAAGATGAATTTCTCCGGAACCAGCATGTGCATAATGAACTGCATGAAGATTGTATTTTTTTAAGATGTTATTAAAATCGGCAATATAGGCAGGAAGATCATTTACATCTACCGCAGTATCTTCAACTACAGGTACTGCCTTTTCATTTCCGGGAATGTTGCCGAGCAGGCCCAGACCGGCTTTTCGGAGACTCCATATTTTTCTTGTGTCATCTCCGAACAATAAGGGAAAATAATATCCCAATCCCTCATCACGCATTTCATTTTCACATTCATTGGCAACTTCAATAATTTCCTGCCTGTTGCTTCTTATAAATTCAATCACCAAAATGGCTTCCGGATCTCCTTTTACAAAAAAACGATTTTTACTTTGCTCAATATTTTCTTTCGTGCATTCTAAAATATAATGATCTATCAGCTCGCTTGCGCTTGGCTTGTATTTTAATGCAATAAGATTTGCCCGTAACGATTCATCAATAGAATTAAAGTGAACACATAATAAACCCGTTTCTTTTGCAGGCAACGGAACTACATTTAATTTTATTTCTGTTATAAATGCAAGTGTACCTTCAGATCCGGCAATCAATTTGCAAAAATTAAAATCAGGTGATCCTGCTGTGAAAGGCGCAGAGTCCATTAAAATATCTAAGGCATAGCCGGTGTTTCTTCTTTCAACAGATTTTTTCGGAAACTGTTTTTGTATTTCTGCTTGGTTTTCGTAATTGCTTAAAAGGCTTCGAACTGTTTTGTAAATATTTGCCTCAAGATTATTGCCTTCGCATTTTGTGTGAAATGCATCTAAGTCAATGGCTTTAAAAATTACTTCACTTCCATCGCTCAACAAAGTTTTTACTTCCAGTAAATGTTCTCTGGTGCTTCCATACACAATAGAATTTGAACCACAGGAATTATTACCCACCATACCACCTAGCATTGCGCGATTAGCTGTAGATGTTTCCGGTCCGAAAAAAACGCCATGTGGTTTTAAAAACATGTTCAACTCATCACGTATAACGCCCGGCTGTAGACGCACCCAGTTTTCTTCTTTATTAAGTTCAATAATTTTTGTAAAATATTTGGAGACATCTGTAACAATTCCATTTCCTACAACCTGCCCTGCAAGCGAAGTGCCGGCGGTTCTCGGAATTAATGACGTGTTATTTTGATGAGCAAACTCAATAAGCTTTTTTAAATCGGCAACTGATTTTGGCATTGCAACAGCCAAAGGCAATTCACGGTATGCAGAGGCATCTGTTGAGTACAAAATTTTCATCCCTTCATCCCAATACAATTCGCCTTCTAATTGATCGGAAAATTCTTTTAGCTTTTCATTCATTTTATAAATTCAATTTTGTATCGGGTAAAATTAAATCGTTTTGGCGTACATAGTAATCACCATTTTTTAAAAATTAGGAGACTTCAAAATCTTCTATTATTATTAATGACAAAAATATTTGGTATGAGCATATCTTCATAATTTTACCAGTAAATAATAAACAGACATTCGCAAATTTTTTAAATATTTACCGCGATAAAATTTATACTTATGGTTTGGGTTATACCTAATCTTCTCAGGAAACTGCCGTTAAAAAAAATGAAAACAGAATGAAAAAAATTACTTTAATCTTTTTAGCATCTGCCCTTGTCCTTATGGGATGTAGCAATGAAAAAAGCAAAAGCAAAAATACTGGCTACGCTATCAGGGGCACTTTAAAAGGAATTCCTTCAGGAACGGTAAAACTTTCATCATACAATGAAGATGATGGAACTTCAAAAACTTTAGACAGTGCTTCTTTTAAAGATGGCACTTTTGAATTGAAAGGTAAAACAGAACCGCAAATGGTTTCTGTAAATGTTGAGCCTGGTAATTGGTCATTCCAAATATTTTTGGAAGATACAGTATTAATTGTTGCAGCCGATACAACCGGATCTGAACACTATGATTATACTATGTATGATGAAGGCACAAAAGGAGCAAGGATAAAAAATTTCACAGAAACCGGCTCTAAAAATTTTGATGACTGGATGAAATACCAAAATGATCCCGGTCAAAAAAAATATGAACCAATATTTAATGAACTAGGTAAAAAAATAGAAACTACAAAGGATATTGATGAGCAATATAAATACAGGGCTCAAGCGGATTCTGTAAGAAAATTGCTTAACACCTGGCAGGAAGAACAGGTAAAAGATTACATTAATAAAAATCCATCTTCTGTTGCGGGTGCTTACATGCTGAGAAATTTATATGATTGGTATTCTGATCTGCCGTTTAGCGAAATGCAAAATATGGTGGCGGGTTTTGCAGATGATGCAAAAAATTCAAAATATTATAATAGCCTTGAGAATATTCTTGCAAAACGAAAAGCAGTAATGCCGGGAAGCATAGCGCCGGATTTTACTTTATTGAAAAGAGACAGTTCAAAATTTACTTTGTCCTCTACAAGAAGTAAATATATGATGATAGATTTCTGGGCGAGCTGGTGTCATCCATGCAGAGAGGCTATTCCTCATTGGAAAGAAATTTATGCGAAGTATCACGATAAGGGATTTGATATAGTAAGTGTGTCTGATGATTCCCGCTGGAAGGATTGGTTTAAAGCAATGGACCAGGAAAAAATGCCGTGGCTGCAAGTATGCGATGAATTTCCCTTAAAGAATATGCCGGCAAAAGTTGGGTCATTGTATATGACTACTTATATCCCCTTTTATGTGTTGCTTGATAAAGATGGAAGGGTGTTAGTGTATACAGGTGATGAAAATAAAATTGACGATAAATTAAAACAAGTTTTGGGAAGTTAAATATGATAATTGAATATAAAATAATAAATATACTTGAAGAAGAATTGGATAAAAAATTAAGCGAAATATTTGTCAACTAAAGAGGTGAATAAAAGAATACATACGTGGAAGTAACGTATGTATATCCCACGCTATACTTCGGTAGAAAATTTAAATGTAGGCTCATGCTTTACAGGAAAGTTGACTGAATTGGCAATGAAGCAAAGCTTGTTGGCATCGTGATGCAATTGAGTTGCTTTTTCCAGCATATTTTTATCAGAAATAGTAACTACAGGTTTTAAAATTACTTCAATAAAACGCCCGCCGCCATCATCTGTTTCCTGCATAGTTCCCTCGGCTTCATCAATATATTCTGATACAATTATTTTATTGATTGCACAAAGATGCAGGTAAGAAAGCATGTGGCACGAAGACAATGAAGCAACTAATAATTCTTCAGGATTAAATTTCGTTTTATCGCCCCTGAATGAAGGATCAGAAGAAGCATTTATAATTTCCTTTCCATCTACCGATATTGTATGAGACCTTTCATATGACCTGTAATCTTTTGTTCCCTGCCCAGAGTTTCCTGTCCACGTAATTTTTGTTTTATAATGATGATTTTTCATAAATTCTTTTTTTACAAGGTGTAACTGATAGTTGAAAATGAATTTGGCGATTCCTGCTAATTATTTGCCGGACTATAAATTGCAACAATCACACATCCTCTTCAAATTCTTTATGTTCTTCAGGGTTGTAATGAGCCTGCAGCTCTTTCAATTTTTTCTTCCCATAAGAAAGACGTGTTATAAGTACAAACAAAACCGGCACAACGAAAATTGCAAGCGAGGTGGCTGCAAGCATTCCACCAAATACAGTCCAGCCAATAGTTTTACGTGATTCTGCTGCAGCGCCTGAGGCAAATGCCAATGGCAAAACACCGAGAATAAATGCAAGTGACGTCATAACGATTGGGCGTAAACGCAATTTTACAGCCGCAATAGTTGCTTTCAATAATTCCATTCCGCTATCAACTCTTTCTTTTGCAAACTCCACAATTAATATTGCATTTTTTGCTGCAAGCCCGATTAGTGTTATTAATCCTATTTGAGCATAAATATTGTCGGTTAAAGAGGGCATTAAAGTAAGCGCGATTATAGAACCCAATGCGCCAATAGGCACGGCAAATAAAACTGAAAACGGAACTGACCAGCTTTCGTATAAAGCAGCAAGGAAAAGAAAAACAAATATCAGCGAGATGGCAAAAATCGTAACCGTTTTATTTCCTGCTTTTATTTCTTCAATGCTCATTCCTGAAAATTCATAACCATATCCCACAGGCAAATATTTTGCGGCGGTTTCTTCCAGGGCTTTAATTGCCTGGCCGCTGCTATAGCCTTGTTTTGCCGTTCCGTTAATTTCAATTGATCTGTAAATGTTATAATGCGATATCAACGTTGGGCTTTCTATTACTTTGCTTGTAATTAACGAACTTAATGGAATCATGTTTCCCATGCTGTTGCGTACATAATATTTTTGAAGCTCATCAAGAGAAGAACGATACACACTATCGGCCTGCGTAACTACTTTAAAATTTCTTCCATACAAATTGAAATCATTTATGTAGCCGCTCCCGAGATAAGTAGATAAAGTTGTATAAACATCAGCAATAGATACGCCCAGTTGCTTCGCTTTATCGCGATTTACATCAACCTGGTAGCTTGGTGTATTTGCTGTAAAAAATGTAAATGCTGATTCTATCTCAGGACGTTTATTAACTTCTGCTAAAAAATTCCGGCTAACTTTTGAAAATTGATTTATATCGTCTGTGCTCGAAGTTTGCTGCAATTCAAAAGTAAAACCTGCAGTCCGTCCGAGGCCTGGTACTGCCGGCGGTGATATTGCTAAAATCCGCGCATCTTTAATGTCGCCTGTTTTCTTTCTTATTTCTGTAATTACACTTTGAGCGTTGTGATCCTTTCCTTTACGATCATCCCAGGGTTTCAACATAACAAATATGGTTCCCACATTAGATTTGTTTGAAAAGCTTATGATGTTCAATCCGGCAAGGCCGCCCACCGTCTGCACATCAGGAATTGATCGCAATCTTGTCATTATCTGTTTCAGCATGTCAATGCTTTTTGTAGTAGATGTAGCTTCGGGCATTTCGTATGTAACATACAGTCTGCCTTCATCTTCAGGCGGAATAAAACCGGTTGGCTTCGCTTTAAAAAGAAAAAACAATCCGACAAACAATACAATAAGCATTATTAAAACGTATGGTGTTTTTTTAATCCATAAAGAAACTCCCCGTGAATAGGAGGCAGTGAATTTTCTTAACCCGTAATTAAAGCCTGCAAAGATTTTTTCCAGCAAATTTCTTTTTTCGTTTTCTCCTTTTGAATGTTTGAGCATTATTGAACACAATGCGGGTGTTAGAGACAATGCAACAAATGCAGAAATAATTACGGAAACTGCAATGGTAATAGCGAACTGTTGGTACAATCTTCCGACAATGCCGGGAATAAAACCTACCGGAACAAATACAGATGCTAATATTAAAGCGATGGCAATTACAGGCGCGGAAATATCTTTCATTGCCTTACGCGTTGCTTCTTGAGGCGATAAATTATTATGATCGATATTATGCTGAACAGCTTCCACCACTATAATTGCATCATCGACTACTATACCGATAGCTAATACAAAAGCAAATAATGTAAGCGTATTTATCGTAAAGCCAAATGGAATAAAAAATATGAAAGTGCCTATCAGAGAAACAGGAATTGCCAGAACCGGAATTAATGTGGCACGCCAGTTTTGAAGAAATAAAAACACTACCAATGTTACCAGGCCAAGAGCTTCAAGAAGCGTAAAGACAACTTCTCTTATTGATGTCTTTACAACCGAAACCGTTTCGAGAGGAACAAGGAAATCGATATCATTCGGAAAAGTTTTTTTCAATTCCGCAAGCGCTTTTGTAACGCCCGCATAGGTCTCCAGGGCATTTGCATCAGGGGCTTGGTATATTAACAGGAATGTTGCGGGTTGCCCGTTTACAAAGGCATTGAATGAATAGCTGAATTGTCCCAATTCTACTCTCGCAATGTCTTTAAGATAAACAATGTTTCCTGTTGCCGGGTTTGAGCGAACAATAATGTTTTTAAATTGATCAACAGTATTGAGACGACTGTTGGTTAAAACGCTATATTCAAACGCCTGTGCATTTGGCTGTGGATTGCCACCAATTGTGCCAGCAGCAATCTGGAGATTCTGCTCGTTTATTACTGCAGCCACGTCAGACGGAGCAATGTTCAACGCTGCAAGCTTTTCAGGATTTAACCATACACGCATTCCAAAATCATTTCCGAGAGAGGTAATGTCGCCAACACCTTGTACACGCTTCAATGCATCCTGCACATAAATGTTTACATAGTTTCCGACAAATTTGGGGTCATGCGTTCCTTTTGGAGAATAGAAAGCGATTGCCTGCATAATGCTCGGGTTACGCTTTCTAACGGTAACGCCTAATCGTTTTACAACATCAGGCAAAGTTGGCTCGGCAACGCTTACCCTGTTTTGCACATCAAGAGCGGCAATGTCAATATTTGTGCCCACATCAAAAGTTACAGTTATATTACTTTGACCGCTTGAGGCACTGGTGCTCGTAATGTACGTCATGCCCGGTGATCCGTTAATCTGGGTTTCTATCGGCGTGGTCGTGGTTTGTTCTACCGTTTGCGCATCAGCGCCGGTGAAATTTGCAGTTACCGAAACTGTAGGCGGGGCAATATCCGGGTATTGGGCTATCGGCAGGTTATCCAATGAAATAATACCTACCAGCACTAGCACAACAGAAACAACAATTGCTGTAACGGGGCGTCTTATAAATGTTTCGGCGATCATTTTAATCCTTAAAAAATTTTAAAATTCAAATCCGGTAATATATTTCTTAACACCGTTCAGCGGTAACGTTTACGGTTAAACGCAATTATTAAAATTATTTTTTCATTGTGCTGTCGTTCACAGGAGATGCCTGAACAACTGAACCTTCATGAAGATTCTGAACACCTTTCACCACAATTTTTTCTCCTGCACTCAAACCATCTTTTATAATCACGTTCGTTCCTATTGGCGTGCCTAGCTGAACTTTACGTTGTGTTACTTTGGAACTGTCTCCAACCACATACACAAAAAATTCTCCCAGCTGTTCTGTAACGGCTGCATAGGGAATAATAGTTGATTGCTTCGATGCCGTGTTTTTTACCCTGACCGATGTGTTCATTCCGGGTTTAAGCATGCCTTTGTCATTAGGAAATACAAGCCGGGTTTTTAAAGTTCCCGTTTGCGGATCAACAGCCCGATCTATCAAACTAATTTTTCCGGAGTAAGGATAAACTTCATCCCCAAATGCAATTGTAAATACAGAATCTTTTGGATCGGTACCTGCTTCCTTCATTTTTATAAACCTGTAAATTTCTTTTTGATCGACCGTGAAATCTACTGCTATCGGGTTATCCGTTGAAACAGTATTTAAAACTGTTTGTCCTGCATTTACAACAGTTCCCTGCTTTACCTGTGAAATACCAATTGTGCCGGTTAACGGTGAGAGGATAGACGAAAATTTTACATTGGACTGAACCGATGAAACATTCGCCTTAGCTGCGGCCACTTGTTTTTTTGAAACTTCCAGTGCTGCATCGGCGTAATCAACCTGCTGCTTTGCAATTGCATCGTGCTTGTCCAGCTCATGGTACCTGCCTGCATCTTTTGATGCTTTATCAAGGTTAGCTTCCTGTACATTAAGGTTTGCCTGGGCCTGTTGCAGGTTTGCTCTATATATTTCCTGGTCTATCGAATAAAGCAATTGTCCCTTCACAACTTTTTGCCCGTCTTTAAAATGTATTGCAGTTACATATCCGGTAACCTGTGAAGTAATATTTATTTGATCCAGTGCAGAAATATTTGCAGGGTATTGATCATAATAAACCGCATCAGTTGACTGAACTTCTGTAACGGTAACAGGAGTAGGAGGTGGCGCCTGCTGTGCTTTTTCTTTATCACTTTTTTTATCTCCGCAAGAAGTTATAATTATTACGCTTGCAAAAAAAGGAAATAAATAAAGTCGTTTATAATGCATACTTTTTATTTTAATATTGAATGTTGCCTAGTGATTGTGCCACATCTATCTTGCTGGAAAGAACCTGGTACAATGCATTGTAAAAATTTATTTGAGCTGTGCGTAAATCTGTTTCAGCGTTGATAACCTCGAGGTATGTTTTAATTCCTGACCTGTATTGAAGTCTTATTACATCGTACACTTCATTTGCTAATGACAAATTTTCTTTCAGGCTGTAATAATTATATAAGTTGCTTTTATAAGCTGCAAGCGCCTGGGTGTATTGCGTGTTAATAGCATTTTTAATGTTAGTGATTGAATTATCAACATGGTGTACCTGTACTTCAGCAATTTTTATTTGTTGTAATCTTTTTCCCCCCTGGAATATGGGAACTGCTAATGTAATACCTGCATAAGAATTTGGATAGCTTTGACTATATAATTTAGAAAACTTATTGTTAAGGAAATTGAGATTATAATTCCCGAATGCAGAAAGTTCCGGCAAGAAACTCCACTTGTAATATTGCAAGTTATATTGCTGTAATTTTTTTTGCGTTTCCAATAACTGGATTTCTACCCGGTTAGAATAATTTACAGTTTGCAAAGTATCCAATACAATTTCACTGGCCATTTGTGCTGAATCGTACACCAATTCAAAATCGTGCGATGTAGGATATCCCATCAGCTCTTTTAAGTATGCATACTTTGCTTTTATTGTTTCATCGCCGAATTTTTTTTGAGCCTTTGCATTGTTTAAAGAAATAGTGGCTCTTTTATAATCTGTTTTATCTGTGATGCCGCTTTGATATTGGTAATAGGCATCTTTTAAGCTGACCTCGATTCGCGCAATATCCTGTTCTGTTACATTTATTTGTTGTTTGGTAAGAAGCACATCATAAAAAGCCTTGCTTACCATCGCAGCGATATTTATATTTTGCTCTTTCGTATTTTGTTTTGATTGAAGCCTTACATCTTTTGAGCTGCGTGAAGCCAGTAACAAATCCCTGCTAAAAATATTTTGCGTTGCCCCAAACTGAAGCCCTGATGTATTTTCAGAGCCGATACTGATTACGTTTCCATTGAAATTTGAAGTTGGCAACTGGAAGTTATGTTGAAAAATATAATTGAAATTTACCTGCGGAAACCAATCTGCAAGCTTCGATTTAATCGTTGCTTCAGTAATATCTTCGTCAAGCCTTGCATTTTTAAGATTGGGATTGTGCACTATTGCATAGTGAACACATTTTTCAAGTGTAGCATCTTGCAGTATGCTATCCTTTTCATTTTGCTGTGCTTTAATAATGTATGGAAAAAATAAGACAGTAAAAAAAACTGTCCACGCCTTATTCAAACAAAAAATTTTTTTCAAGTTCCGTTCCGCCATATATCTTTTTTAGAATCCTGTTTAATGAGCCAATAAATTTTTTCTTGTAATAAAAATATTACAAATCATGTCAGCAATCGTTTAATTAGTTAACTTAATTCCATCCCAAATAATGTTCGCAATCTTGCAAAGATCAGTATCCTTAAAACCGAAACGGCCGGTTACGTGATATTTCGCAGTTGCCATAATACAGCCAAATACAGCGGAAGCTATCAATAAATATTCCATTTTTTTCAAGTAGCCATTATCCATTCCATATTGAAAAAAGGCATTAAATTCTCCCAACGAACCTTTCGGATTTTTTTTTGCAATTTTCCTTGAGTACGGAGAGCTGTTAAACTGCTCATGAAAAAACAATGCACTTGGATTATTTATAAAATATTTGCAGAGATTTATCCATCCGTCAAAAAACTGCTGCCTGTATTCTTTTTTGGAGTTTCCGTCGGCAAACATTGCTGCAACCATTTCTTTTTTTATTTTATAATGCAAAGCAATTATTATATCATCCTTACTGGTGAAATAATGATAAATTGTTCCGGATGCCACTCCTGCGCGCTTTGCTATCATACTTATCGGCGTTCCATGAAAGCCATTATCTTTTATTAGTTCGAGGGTGCTTTTTAAGATGGCATTTTTTTTATCTGCTATGTCCGATTGAACGATCATTCGGGCCGCAAGTTAGAGATTTATAAGAATGAAATTTTTTTTAGTTTCCCCGTATTTTGATATTATTTTAAAAGTGATATTCAAATAAAAAATAAATCTACGATTTACTTGCATTTGTATCAAATAGGATTCTATCTTTACATTCCTGTTAAAAGTTCTGATTCAAGAGATTGTATTCTTTACCCCGCGAAAAAGTTTTATTTATATGCTTGTGGTTAGTGTATAAATTAGTCCTGATTAATATCTCACATACTACTTCTTTCCCTCTGAGCTACGAAGAAATCCTTCTTAGAGTAACTGTTTTTTTTAAAATTAGCATGAAAGCAATTTCAACTTATATGAAATTTGAAAATTGCTATTTCACAATTATTCATTGTAGAAATGGCCCGGGATAGTTTTGTAA
>JBEPVC010000038.1:0-11235 GCA_041691235.1 Chitinophagaceae bacterium | reverse complement strand
GTTTATGTTTTTGTATTTATTGCAATGTTGCTGGAATTATTATTTTCTGAAATAAAAATTTTTTCAACGTGGGGATGGATAAATTACATCAATGGGATCATTGCTCTTGTTATTTTCTTTTATCTATATAAAGCGATGCATAATTTTTATGAGCAGGGCAGAATAAAAACAATCATAAAATACTTTTTGTTATTAATCTCGTTTCTCATTTTAAGTATTTTGCTTTTTATTCTTTTCCTTCTTGTATCATTTTTTCAGGTTTAACTTTTTTTAAATGAATGATAATACAGACATAAACGCACTTGTAAATATTATGAATGAACTTAGGGAAAAGTGTCCCTGGGACCGGAAACAAACGATTCATTCATTGAGGCAGCAAACTATTGAGGAAACGTTTGAACTTGCAGATGCTATTACTGATAAAGATTGGAATAGCATTAAAGAAGAACTCGGGGATTTATTGCTGCATATTGTTTTTTATTCTAAAATTGGGAATGAAGAAAATAGATTTTCATTGCAGGATGTTATTAATGCTGTATGTGAAAAACTGATTAAAAGACATCCGCATATTTATGGTGATGCTGCAACCGGAGAGATCATTAAAGTAAAAGATGATGAAGAGGTTAAAAAGAATTGGGAACAAATAAAATTAAGTGAGGGAAAAAAATCGGTATTAAGTGGCGTTCCAAAATCATTGCCTGCAATGGTGAAAGCAATGCGCTTGCAGGAAAAAGCAAAGCAGGTTGGTTTTGAGTGGGTAACAAAAGAACAGGTTTGGGAAAAAATTGAAGAAGAAAAAGCTGAATTACTGGAAGCAGTAAAATCCCAAAAAGCTGATGAGATTGAAGAAGAAGCGGGCGATCTTTTTTTCTCAGTAATTAACTATGTAAGGTTTTTAAATGTTGATGCAGAGAATGCGCTTGAACTCACCAACAAAAAATTTATCAAGCGTTTTACGAAGATGGAAGAAATTGCAGAATCGCATGGCCATAAATTGAGCAATATGTCGCTGCAGGAAATGGATAGGTTATGGAATGAAATAAAGAAACAAAAATTATAAATGATCTTCAGGAATACCAATACGTTTTTTGGGAGAAATAATTATCTGCTGATTGCCTCTGCATGGTTGTTTACATTTTCATTTATCATAGATAATTATTGGAGCGGAACGGCTACAACTAATGCGGTGCAGAAAGCGGTGCAAAAAAATATTATCAAACAGCAAAGACGTGTACTAGACTTTTACAAGGATACAACGTTACTAAAAAAAATTACGGGATTTACTTATAATGAAAATCAAATTGATAACCTGGTTGAAAAAAACTATTACATATTTGTATATAGCCCGCGTTCCGCGGACAACTTCTCACTCATTTTTTGGAATACACAAATTATTGAGCCTGATTCAGCAACAATAAATGGTGCAGAAGAAACTTCATTCAGGCAGTTGAAAAATGGCTGGTATGTAACCCAAAAAAAAGCTTACACTGGGTCTAACGGATCCGTATACGAAATAATTACACTCATACCTGTAAAGTGGAGTTATTACATTGAAAATAAATACCTGCAAAACACTTTTATTGCGCTTGATAATATAGAAAAGGAATATGATATAAGTCTTGCTCCCACTAATGCTGCAGTAAAAGACATTAGCGGCAAAAAACTTTTTTATATTACGCAAATCGACAATAAAATAATTTTGTATGATAATACTCTTTCGATCTGGCTTAAAATTCTTGCGGGCGTCCTTGTGCTTTTCTTTATTCACAAGCTTGCAAAATATTACTTTGAAAAAAAAGGTTTCTGGCCTGCTTTTTTAATATTAATCACTTCTGTGCTGGCATTGAGAATCGCAAGCTATTTTTTGCCTATTCCATTAAACTTTCATCAATTGGAATTATTTAACCCATCTGTTTATGGGGCTAATTTTATTCTTCCGTCTCTTGGCGATCTTTTAATTAATTCTCTTCTATTTATTTGGATAGTTCTTTTTATAAGATTTCATTTTCGGTTTAGTTACTCAAGCGAAAGCTTCAATACCAACGCTAAAAAATATTTTGCAGTTTCTATCATTGCAGTATTAATGATTAGCATTACTCTTATTTGCGGAAATATTGTAAGAAGCCTCGTATCTGATTCCCAAATTTCGTTTGACGTTATTAATTTTTTCACGATAAATAATAGCTATAGTATTGCAGGCTTTATAGTTTTGAGTTGCGTATCAACCGGCTATTTTTTTATTATTCAAATTCTTCTTCAGCCAATCAAGAGTGTTATACAGGCTAAAGGCTATTTAATATATTTTATTATTACCATTTTAGGACTGATTTTTTTATCCTTCAAAATTCATCCTTCGTATGTAACTTTTGATCTTAGTCTTTTAATGTGGCTTTTGCTTTTTATATTTCTGCAAAGCAAAGATTTACTTTCCTTACATGCATATGATCTGATCTCTTCCCGGTTTGTGTTTTGGTTATTTTTCTTTTCTGTTTCCATTACTGCAGCCATTGTAATACAAAACAGGAAAAAAGAACTTGAGCAAAGAAAGCATTTTGCTGAAAACCTTGCCAATAAAGAGGATCCGGGAAATCAAACGATGGTGAATATTATTCTCATCGATTTTAATAATTACAATCTTTCGCAAATTTTTGACAGGTTTAAAGATCCAATAGAAAGCAGGGCTATAAAAGACAGCCTTATTAATGAAAATTTTTCGGGGTATCTTAATAAGTATGATACGCAGATCTATACTTTCAATTCAAACGATACGCCACTATATAATGAAGATTCAACCAACATCAATTCTTTAAATACTATTGTGCAAACCCAAGGCAAACCTACGGGCACTCCGGGACTTTTTTATTATGATGTTTCTTACGATCGATTCAATTACATAAGTAAAAAAACAATTACTGATAGCCTTGGGAAAAAGCTCGGTTCTATTTTTATTGTTTCAAAACCTAAAAAATATAAAAGCGATGCACTGTATCCTGAACTTTTTTCCAAGGGCAATGCAAACTCAATCGAAAGTTCGTCTATATACGCCTTCGCAATCTATAATAAGAGCCAGCTAAGCAGCAGCAACAATGATTATCCTTTTCCTACTGCAATAGATCCTTCAACATTTACTTACAATGAATTTAGAACCGAATATAAAAACGGCTACGAGGAGCTTTGGTACAGGGCTAATGAAAATAAAGTAATTGTAATCGCAAGGCAACAAAATTTATTCATTGAAGCAATTACGCTCTTTGCTTATTTATTTTGTTCATTTTTAATAATAGCAGTTATTTTCAATGTTTTGAGTAAAGTGCTCGGTGGTAAAGTTGCTGCTGGTAATTTAAAATCCTTGTGGCAATTTACTATACGCAACCAGGTGCATGGAACTATTATTACCATTAGTATTTTTTCATTTTTAGTTATTGGTATTACTACCATTCTTTTTTTTATAAGCCGTTATCACATTAACAATCATGAGAAGCTGAGCCGAACAATTCATGTAATGGAAAATGAAATACGCAATTCCATTGATACGATGGCCTTAACAGAAAACGAAATAAAACATTTCGGCCCCAACGCAAATAAAAAATTAGAGCAAACCATAAACAGGATTGCGGGTATTCATGCGGCCGATATTAATATTTATGACCTGAATGGAGATCTGAAAGTTTCATCACTTCCATTGCCGTATGTTAAAGGAATAGTAAGTGAAAAAATGGATCCGATAGCATTTTTTTATTTAAGCAAATTAAAAAGCGTTCAGTTTTTTCAGCAACAAAAAATTGGAAGCCTTGATTACCTTAGTAATTATGTAG
Organism: Chitinophagaceae bacterium; assembly: GCA_041691235.1. Taxonomy (GTDB): domain Bacteria; phylum Bacteroidota; class Bacteroidia; order Chitinophagales; family Chitinophagaceae; genus Ginsengibacter. The sequence continues at coordinate 7,420 of JBEPVC010000038.1, read as the reverse complement.
CAGTGAGAGATGAAACCGGCCGCGAGTATGCTTATCTTAATATTCCTTACTTCGAATCACAGAATAATTTGCAGGATGAAATTTCAAATTTTCTTGTAACCATTATAAATCTTAATGCATTTATTTTTTTAATAGCGGGCATTATCGCGCTATTTATAACTAACCGCATTACACGATCTTTTTCTCTCATCAGCAATAGAATGAAAGAGGTAAATCTTGAAAAGAGAAATGAAGAAATTGTATGGACACGGCAGGATGAAATTGGTGAATTGGTAAACGAATATAATAAGATGGTGAAGAAGCTTGATGTAAGTGCCCAGCTACTTGCAAAAAGTGAAAGAGAGGGCGCATGGCGCGAAATGGCAAGACAAGTTGCACATGAAATTAAGAATCCACTTACACCAATGAAACTTAATTTGCAATACCTGCAAATGGCAATTGATAATAATTCAGCAGAGGTTAAAAATATATCGTTGTATGTTGCTAATATTTTGTTAGAGCAAATAGAACACTTGTCACAGATTGCAAGTGACTTTGCTCAATTTGCAAATATTGGTAATTCGAAAAACCAGCTTTTTGATATCAATAGAATGCTGGTGAATGTTGCTTCTCTATATTCAAGAAATGAAAAATTACAAATTGATACATTTTTACATCCTTATGAAATAATTATTGAAGCTGATAAAACACAAATCAACAGGTTATTTACAAATCTTCTACAAAATGCAGTGCAAGCTGTTCCTCCAACAAGAAAAGCTATCGTTGAAATAAGGAGTCAGTTGCGTGCCAATAAGGTTGTTGTTTCCGTAAAAGATAATGGAAACGGAATTCCTTCGCACATGCATAATAAAATATTTACGCCGAATTTTACAACCAAAACATCAGGAACAGGTTTGGGACTAGCTATGTGTAAAGGAATAGTTGAAAAGCTAAACGGGAAAATCTGGTTCGAAACAAAAGAGGAGGAGTGGACAATTTTTTATGTAGAATTATATGTTGTAGAAGATTAATGTAAACAGCGAAAAGGTTCAGTGAGAATATTCAGGCTAAATATCTTTTTTCTTTTTGATAAAAATTTTAAAATTCATGTAAGGTAAAGCTGCTTAAATTTTCTTTATCAGTAACCAATTCCTTTTTAGATAGTCTTTAAAAAGTGATAAACGATTTTCATGACAGCATATAAAAGTTCGCCTATACTTTCAATATCGTCTCATTTCAAATTGGTGAATTTTTTTTTGAACTTATGCCTTTTATTTTCATCATTTCAAGAATATCTTCAGCAGTTTTTGAAATTAAATTATCAAAGAATTTTATTTTTCCTGTCCTGAAAGTTCTAAAATTTTGCTTCCGATAGCATTTCCAATTCCGTTTATCGAGAAAATTTTTTTCCGGGAAAAGCGTTTGTAGCCTACCGTTAGTTGCTCAATTTTGTATGCTGCAATGGAATAAGTTTTTGACTTAAAACTATTTTCGCCATGTATATCCATCAATTTTGAAAGCAAACAAAAATGTCTTGTTATTTCGGTATTGTCAATAGTTAAATATAAAATGATAATTAGTTTGTAGCAATTTTTTTCTGAAATTAATTATTGCGGGTTAACTCTGAAACCATTGTGGATACTGCATTTGCAGATAAACAGGTTATAACAAAAAAAAGTCCCGAAACTTTCGGGACTTTAGTAATATTTGCTTTGAAGTTAAAATACTACTTCTTTTTTGCAGCTTTCTTAGCAGCTTTCTTAGGAGCAGCTTTTTTAGCAGCTTTTTTTGGAGCAGCTTTTTTAGCAGCTTTTTTTGGAGCAGCTTTCTTAGCAGCTTTCTTTGCCATTGCCATGTTTTTAGAATTTAATTGTTAGTAAATAATAATTAAAAATAGAAACATTTTTTTAACTTCCAAAGATTTTTTAATTAAATTTTATTGTGCAACGTCAGCAGTAGTTACTGAAACGTATGTTTTATCGCCTTTGGTTTTTTTAAATTCAACAACACCATCAGCTGTTGCGAAGATTGTAAAATCTTTTCCAAGGCCAACATTTTTTCCAGGATGATAAACTGTTCCGCGCTGACGAATAATAATATTACCGGCGATAGCAGCTTGTCCGCCAAAAATTTTTACACCTAATCTTTTGCTTTGCGAATCGCGGCCATTTTTTACTGAGCCTTCACCTTTTTTATGTGCCATAATTTTAAAATTAAAAATTGAACTTTAAAATGATGCAATTAAATGCATCAAATTTTTTTGCATTATTAGTTATGCAATGTCTGTAACTTTTATGTGTGTGTATTGTGTACGATGACCATGTTTTTTTCTGAAGCCTTTTCTTCTTTTCATTTTAAAAGCAATAACTTTTTCACCTTTAACAAGCTCATTTACTATTTCGGCTTTTACTTTAATCTTGGCATTAGATCCAAGAGAAATTTTTCCGTCATTATCATGTAAAAGAATATCAGAGAATTCAACTTTGTCTCCGGCTTTACCTGTAAGGTGGGGAACATATAAGCTTTGGCCTGGCTGAACCTTAAATTGCTGACCCGCTATTTTTACGACTGCAAACATAACTTTCCAATTTTTTGGAGTGCAAATGTAAGGGATTTGCCTGTAAAATCTGCTAATTGAATCCGGGATTATTCTGAATTTTCTCAATTTAGATTAAATTTTGCCTCTATTTTTGACTCTATACCGGTTTTTATCCCGGGTGATTCAATCTTAAACCTCTTATTTGAACATTTTGCAGAAGATATTCCGGTTTGTGTTTAGCATTTATGGCTTTTCTGTTTTTTTAATTCTGATGTTCCTTTTGCTGCCGTTTTTTTTATACTCTTTTTTATTAAAGCCTATAAAAGGTGGTAATGTTTTATACAAAATATGTAGGTTTTGGGCTGATGTTTTCTTTTTATTTATCGGCATAAAGCACAAAAATATATATGAAGCAATGAATGATAAGAATAAGGAATATATATTTATAAGTAACCACATTTCTTACCTGGATATACCGATGATGATGAAAGTAATAAGACACCGGCATGTTCGTATTTTGGGTAAAGCTGAAATGACCAAAATTCCAATTTTTGGATTTATCTATAAAAGAGGTGCAGTTAGTGTTGTTCGCGACAATCCTATAGCTCGTGCTAAAAGTGTAAAAAGTCTTATAAAATTTCTGAAAGAAAAAATTTCCGTTTTTATTTGTCCTGAGGGAACTTTTAACATGACTAATCAACCATTGAAAAATTTTTTTGATGGCGCTTTTCGTATTGCGATAGAAACACAAAAACCTATTTGCCCGATTTTATTTTTAGATACATATGATCGTCTTAGTTATAAAAGTATCTTTTCTTTAAATCCTGGTAAAAGCCGTTCTGTGTTTCTTAAGGAAACTTCCACAGAAGGATTAACCATAAAAGACGTGGGCATGCTGAAAGAAAAAATTTACAGGCAAATGGAAGAAGGATTAATAAAATATAAAGCGGGCTGGATAAAATAATTTTGTTTTGCCAACATGGTAATATCTTATTTGTGGGTTTGAATTTATCTTTGTGAAAATGATAACTGAAAATTCTGAAGAGCAAGATTTGTTTAACATAAAAAAGGTTGACACGGAGATATGGATTGAAGTTATCCTCCCTCTTGCTATTCCTAAAACTTATACTTATGCAGTGCCTTCATCACTTCAAAATAAAGTACAAATTGGATGCCGGGCCGAGGTGGTTTTTGGAAAAAATAAAAGATATGCAGGCATTATAAAATCAATAAGCGATAAAAAGCCGGCGTATGAAACAAAAGATATTTTAAATATCATAGATGACGACCCGGTAATTTATCCGAAGCAATTGCAACTATGGAAATGGATAAGTGAATATTATATGTGCAGCGAAGGCGAAGTAATGTCTGCCGCTTTGCCTACACATTTAAAGCTTAGCAGTGAGGCAATTTTAATTTACAACGCAGAGTATGGTGATAATTTTTCAGAACTTGATAACGAAGAATATCTCATTGCTGAAGCCTTGCTCCTGAAGAAAGAATTGAAGTTAACGGAAGTGCAACAGGTAGCAGATATTATTCATGTTTATCCGCTCATAAAAAGACTAATAGAAAAAAAAGTTTGCTTTATTTGGGAAGCCTTTAATGATAAATATAAAGAGAAGAAAGAAAATTTTGTGTTGCTGAATCCTGAATATGGCAGTGACGAAAAGCTAAGTGACTTATTAAATAATTTCAGCAAGGCGCCAAAGCAAATGGAGCTTTTGTTGAGTTTCCTGCATCTTATAAAAACGGAAGGTGAAGTATCTCAATCTCAGCTTTTAAAAAAATCCGGCGCAACTGCAGCTCAATTAAAAGGGTTAACCGAAAAGAATATTCTTTTTATTGAAAGAAGAAATGTGGACAGGCTTAAGGCACTTCCAAAAAAAATGGATGTTAGTTTCGAACTAAATGACTCTCAAAAAAAAGCTTTATCAGAGATTGAAGCAGCTTTAGTTGAAAAAGATGTTTGTCTTTTACATGGCATTACAAGTAGCGGGAAAACGCAATTGTATATAAAGCAAATTGAAAAATATATCCAGGAAGGGAAACAGGTTTTGTACCTTCTTCCGGAGATTACACTAACGGCTCAGATTATACGAAGATTGCAAATTAATTTTGGTGGAAATATTGCTATCTATCATTCAAAGTTTAATAATAACGAAAGAATAGAGCTTTGGAACAAAATAAAAACCGGGGAGCTGAAAATTATTTTAGGCGCAAGAAGCGCTTTATTTCTTCCATTTAAAGATCTTGGATTAATAATTATAGATGAAGAGCATGATCCTTCTTTTAAGCAACAAGATCCTGCACCTCGTTACAATGCCCGTGATGCTGCAGTTTACTATGCTTCGCTTTTTAAGGCTAAGGTTTTAATGGGAAGTGCTACACCGTCGATAGAAAGCTTTTACAATGCACTGAAAAATAAATATGCATTGGTCGAACTAAATGAAAGGTATGGTGGTATTCAAATGCCCGAAATAAAAATTATAGACACCAAAACAGTTGCCGCTTCAAAAAAAGGTAAAGTGATGATATCTCCACAATTGAAAGCTGCAATTGAAGATGCATTAAAAAATGATCGGCAGGTAATTCTTTTTCAAAATCGTCGTGGTTACTCACCTTTTTTAATTTGTGGAACATGTGGCTTTATTCCCCACTGTATAAATTGTGCGGTTACTCTAACGCTACATAAATATTCTAACAAGCTGCATTGCCATTATTGCGGAAATACTTATCCAAAGCTTACAACATGCCCTGCATGTGGAAGTGTAAATTGGCTGGAGAAAAGTTTTGGAACAGAAAAAATTGAGGAAGAACTTATAGAGGATTTTCCACAAAACAGGATTGCACGTATGGACGTTGATGCAGTAAAAGGAAAAAATGCGCACGATACACTGATAAAATTATTTGAGCAACATCGTATAGATATTCTTGCAGGCACACAGATGGTTGTAAAGGGCCTCGATTTTGAAAAAGTAAGTCTTGTTGGTATTCTTGATGCCGATGGCTTGTTGAGCTTCGCAGACTTCAGGGTGAATGAGCGGGCATTTCAATTAATGGAACAAGTAAGTGGAAGGGCAGGCCGCAAAAAAGAAAGAGGCTTAGTGTTAATACAAGCATCAAAAATCAATCACCCGGTTTTATTATTTGTGCAAGAGCACAGTTATCAGAAATTTTACGAGAATGAAATTGCTATGCGCAAGCAATTTTTTTATCCGCCATTCAGCCGGTTGATTAGGATAACTTTAAAGCATAAAATTAAAGAAGTGGTTCAGGAAGCATCTGAAAGCCTTGGCGCAAGCCTTTCTAAAGATTTTAAAAATTTGATTGGTCCCGCCGCTCCTGTTATAAATCGAGTAAGAAATATGTATTTGATGGAGTTATTAATTAAGTTATCTAAAGATGCCGCCTATATCCAGTTACAAAAAAAGGTGATTGAAAATTATATCAATCTTTTGCATGTTGAAAAAAGATTTCGCAGTGTTGTAATTATTGCTGACGTGGATCCTGTCTAAACATAAATTGATTATCTTTTAAATTTTATTTTCGATATTTAATACCATGTAAAATATAAATCTGATGATACTTAAAAGGTATGCTCTGAGAGTATGTGAGAAAGTTTTACCTGTTCTACTTTCCATAATCTTAATAAGCCTTGCAACATGTTCGGTTGTCTGTGCTTCTGTAAGACACTTTAAAAATGACGGCGATGGACTTACTTTCTATCTTGATAAGGGAATTATGAAAGTGAAAATTTGTAAAGATGATATCATACAAGTTAAATACACATTTCTGAATTCTTTTCCAGCCAAACATTCTCTTGTGATTGATAATATATGGATTGAAAAAACTTTTTATACAATTTCAGAAAAAGAAAATGAGATTATTATTTCAACAAAAAAAATAAAAGTAAAAATTAATAAAGCCAATAATGCTATAACTTATACTGATTTAAATGATAAAGTTATTCTTGCAGAAGATGACAATAATAAATCAATGTCTGCCGTAACTATTGCCGGTATTGATACACACAACTGCACGACTGAATTTAACTCACCTGGCGATGAAGCATTGTTTGGCTTAGGTTGTCATCCGCTTGATTCAGGATCTATAAATTACAAAGGCCGTGACCAGGAGATGTTAATTAAATACCTTACCGGCGCTATTCCTGTTCTACTTTCCACAAAAGGTTATGGTTTGCTATGGGATAATTATTCTGCATCAAATTTTTATGGCGCGGAAGAAGGGAATACGAAATATAAATACGTTTCTGAAAGCGGCAACATGATTGATTATTATTTTTTTTATGGGCCGGACTTTGACCATATTATAAATTTATATCGTGAAGCTACCGGCAAAGCCCCCATGTTTCCAAAGTGGGCATTTGGCCTTTTTCAATCACAGGACAGGTATAAAACCCAGGAAGAAATATTAAGCGTAAAGGATAATTATAGAAAGAATCGTATACCCGTTGACGTTATTGTTCAGGATTGGTATTGGTGGTCGCCCTTGCCAATAGGCTCTCATAGTATGAATAAGGAAAGATATCCCAATCCTAAATCAATGATAAAGCAATTGCATGATGCTAACATACATGCCATGATATCAATATGGCCGGTATTTGGAAATGGTACAAAAAATTTTGATGCATTAAAAAGGAAAGGATACCTCACCAGCATTACATGGGACAATTTTGTTACTCATACATTCGATACTTATTATGATGCGCACAATCCTAAAGCGCGGGCATTGTATTGGCAGCAAGCAAAAGACAGCCTCATTGCTCCTGTTGGATGGGATGCGTGGTGGGTTGATCAATGTGAACCAGATAACGGAGCTTTGTGGGATGCCCGCAGGCAAAGTATATTTTCTGTTGGCAAAGGAATAGATTATTTTAAT